>DASYUH010000006.1 GCA_036001465.1 Candidatus Polarisedimenticolia bacterium | reverse complement strand
CGATGACCGACGCCCTCGTTCATCGCGGCCCCGACGACGAGGGGTTCCATGTGCAGGCGGGGGTCGCCCTGGGCATGCGGCGCCTGTCGATCATCGATCTGCAGACCGGCCATCAGCCGATCTCGAACGAAGACGGCAGCATCTGGGTCGTCTTCAACGGCGAGGTGTACAACTACCTGGAGCTGCGGGAGGACCTGATGTCCCGGGGGCATCGCTTCAAGACGCGCTCTGACACCGAGGTGCTGGTCCACCTCTATGAAGAGCGGGGGTATGAATTCGTCACGGCCATCAACGCCATGGCGGCGCTGGCGCTCTGGGACGGCGGAAAGCGGCGCCTCCTGCTGGCCCGGGATCGGCTGGGGAAGAAGCCGCTGCACTATGCGCTGACGCCAGAGGCCTTGGTCTTCGGCTCGGAGATCAAGGCGCTCCTGCGCCATCCCGCGGTCGGAGCGGAGCTCGACCATGCCTCGGTCGCGCGCTACCTCGTGCACGAATACGTTCCGTGTCCCGGGACGATCTACCGGGGAATCCGGAAGCTCCGCCCCGGGCACCTGGGGATCTTCGAGGCGGGCCGGTTCACCGAGCGCCCGTACTGGGACATGCCGGCGCAGCCGGCGCCGGAGCCTCGGACAGGGGCGGCGCCACCCGCCGCGCAGGTCGAAGAGACGATCCGGCAGACGCTGCTCGAGGCGGTCAGGTGCCGCCTGATGTCCGACGTGCCCCTCGGGGTCTTCCTGTCCGGCGGGATCGACTCGACATCGATCGTGGCCTGCATGTCGCGCGCCGCGCCGGGCAGCGTCCGCACCTTCTCGGTGGCCTTCAAGGAGCCGTCGTTCGACGAGTCGGTCCACTTTCAGAGCGTGGCCCGCCACTTCGGCACCCGCCACGAGGAGCGGCTCCTGACGCCCGCGGAGATGCTCGACATCCTGCCCGCCCTCGCGTCCACGATGGACGAGCCGCTGGGAGACGCATCCATCCTTCCCACGTACCTTCTCTCCCGCTTCACGCGGGAGAAGGTGACGGTCGCCCTGGGAGGGGACGGGGGGGACGAGCTTCTGGCGGGATATCCCACCTACCAGGCGCATCGGCTGGCGGCTGTCTACGACCGGCTGCCGGCGGCTCTCCGCTCCGGGCTCATCGAGCCGCTGGTGCGGAGGCTCCCGGTCTCGCGAGCCAACATCAGCCTGGATTTCAAGGCCAAGAAATTCATCAGCGGTGCAGGGCTCCCGCCCGCGATAAGGAACCAGATCTGGCTCGGGTCGTTCTCGGGCACCCAGGCGCTGTCGATCCTGCGCCGGGAGCTGAGGGAGGAGCTCGCGACGACCGATCTGTTCGACGAAGCCAGACGGCACATGGACCGCGCCCCCGCGCCCGACCTGCTCGGGAAGCTCCTGTACGTCGATCTGAAGATGTACCTCCAGGACGGCGTCCTGGTGAAGGTCGATCGCGCCAGCATGGCCTGCTCGCTCGAGGTACGGGCGCCTATGCTGGATTACCGCTTCGTCGAGCTCGTGGGCCGCCTGCCGACCTCGTGGAAGCTGCGGGGATGGACCACGAAGCACATCTTCAAGCGCGCCATGAAGCCCTGGCTGCCCCCGGGGATCGTCGGTCGACCGAAGAAGGGGTTCGGAATCCCGGTGGCCGAATGGCTGCGCGGGCCGCTGCGCGGGATGATGCTCGATCTTCTCGCCCCCGAGCGGCTGAAGAGGCAGGGGATCCTGGATCCTGCCGCCGTCGCCGTCCTGATCCGGGATCACCTCGAGGGGCGGCATGACCATCGCAAGCCGATCTGGACCCTGCTGATGCTGCAGCTCTGGCAGGACCACTGGGGAAGGGGCGCGGCCGCGTGAAGCTCTCGTTGCTCGAGCACCTGGCTTGCCCCTCCTGCTACGGGCGGCTCGATCTGGCGACGACGGCCTCCCGGGGGGCCGAGGTGATGGAAGGGGATCTGCGCTGCCGGGGCTGCGGTGCGACGTATCCCGTGAACCGAGGGGTGCCGCGCTTCGTCGGGCCCGCGCGGACGGAGGAGTCCGTCCGCACGGCGTCCGCCTTCGGATGGGAGTGGCGGGCCTTCTCCCGGATCGACGACCATCACGAGCGGCAGTTCCTGGACTGGATCGCGCCGGCCGGGCCGGAGGCCTTCCGCGGCCGGGTGGTCCTGGAGGGGGGCTGCGGGAAGGGAAGGCACACGCGCCTGGCGTCGCGGTACGGCGCCGCGGCGGTCATCGGGGTCGACCTCTCGGAGGCGGTGGACGTGGCATTCGACAACACGCGCGACCAGGAGGCCGCCCACATCGTCCAGGCTGACCTGCTCAGGCTGCCGCTGCGGCCGGGGTCGTGCGATTACGCCTTCTCCGTGGGGGTGCTGCATCATCTGCCCGATCCGTCCGCGGGGTTCATGGCGCTCGCCGGGAAGGTCCGGCCCGGAGGGGCTCTCTCCGTCTGGGTCTATGGCGCCGAGAACAACGCCTGGATCGCGAAGATCGTGTCGCCCCTCAGGGTCCGCCTGACCTCGAGGCTTCCGCCGCGCGTGCTGCATGCCATGTCCTTCCTGGTCGCCGTGCCGCTCTGGCTGGGGCTCGTCACCGCCTACAGGCCGGCCAGGCGCGCCCGTTTGGCCTGGATGCGGCGCATCCTGCCATATGACTCGTACATGGCGTACATCAGCGGTTTTCCCTTCCGGGAGATCCATCACATCGTCCACGATCATCTGGCGGCGCCCGTCGCGCACTATCTGCGGCGCGAGGTGGTCGAGCGGTGGTACCGTAGCGTCGGCGCGCGCGACGTCGCGATCGGATGGCACAACCGGAACAGCTGGAGGGGATACGGCATGCTGCCTGATGCCGCGGATGCGGGGGTCGCCTCGGGTGGGAGGCCATGAATCAGCCGCCGAGGGTGTCGATCGTGGTTCCCATGTTCAACGAAAAAGACAACGTCGACGCGCTGCATGCGGAGATCGTCTCCGCCATGTCGGCCGCCGGCGGCGGGGGAGGGGCCTGGGAGGTCCTCTACGTCGATGACGGCAGCACCGACGGAACGTACGAGCGGCTCCGGGAGGCGCAGGGGTCCCATCCGGGCCTCGTGTCGGTCATCCGGCTCAGGCGCAACTTCGGACAGACGGCCGCCCTGGCCGCCGGGTTCAATCATGCCCGGGGCGGGGTGATCGTGACGATCGATGGAGATCTCCAGAACGACCCCGCGGACATCCCGCGGGTGCTCGAGGAGGTGGCCCACGGTCACGATGTCGTCAGCGGCTGGCGGCGGAACCGGGTCGACCCGTTTCTCTCGCGGCGGCTCCCCTCGCGGGCGGCGAACTGGCTGATTGGCGTCGTCACCGGGGTCGCGCTGCACGACTATGGCTGCACGCTCAAGGCCTACCGGCGGGAGGTCGTCGAGCAGATGACTCTGTACGGCGAGATGCACCGGTTCCTCCCGGCCCAGGCCCACTGGGTGGGGGCCCGGATCGGCGAGATACCGGTCCGTCATCGCCCGCGCACCAAGGGGGAATCCAAGTACGGCCTCTGGCGGACCTACCGGGTCCTGCTCGACCTGGTGACGGTGCGCTTCCTGGGGACGCACGGCACCAAGCCGCTGCACGCCTTCGGCGCGCTGGGGCTTGCCTTCGGGGCGCTGGGTGTCCTCACGATGGGCGTCCTGAGCTATCTGAAGTTCACCACGGGCGTGAGCTTCATCCAGTCGCCCCTCCTGCTGCTCTCGGCGTTGTTCGTGATGCTGGGAGGGCAGAGCCTCCTTCTCGGGCTTCTTGCCGAGATCTCGGTCCGGACCTACTACGAGTCGCAGCAGAAGCCGATCTATGTCATCAAGGAAATCCACCGGGCGGGACCGGAGGCCGGGCCGCCGGAAGGCGAGCCGGTACGGAAGCGGGACTGATCGCCGCGATCATCCCGGCGCCACGGCGTTGCTCAGTCGGCCGCGACCGGAGCGGGGCGAACCGCATAGACGCGCACGGCCCGGTGCGGATCGTCTCCGGTGGCGAAGACCTCGGCCAGCCATGGGCGGGTCGACGGGTCGAATCCCCCCAGGGCGCGCTCGGACTCGCTGAACAGGACGTAACCGACATTCCATCGCCCGAGAGCCTCCCGGCGCCAGCCGTCCGCCTCCGTCCCCGCCGAGAAGAACCTCGCGATGTCCCTCTTCTTCCCCTCCGAATCGATGGTGAGGGCGTAATGGCCGAGGACGCAGCGCAGTCCGGTGTGGGGCGGCACCCAGTTCCCCATTTCGTAGGAGGCGAGGATTCGCGAATCGGGTGGCGCGCGCTTCTCCAGGAACCGGAACGCGGCCACCTCCTCCTGCCGCAGCCAGGCCGGATAGGCTCCGGAACGGACGCTCGCCCATTCATCGCGGAGCAGATACAGGGGCGTGGCGCACCATCCAGGACTCATCAATACGACCAGGGCCAGGCAGACTCCGCCCGACCGGTCCGGAATCCCGCCTCGCCGGGCTCCGCTTTGAATCAGCGCCTGCAGAAGCGGCACGATGACGTAGGCCACTCCCGCCACGCCCAGCGCGGCGAGCGGAAACTGGATGCCCCCCATCATCCGCCGCTGGAAACGGAGCGGGAGATGGATGATCACCAGCGTCGAGAGAAGCCATGCCGCCATGACCAGGTGGGCGTGGCTCAGCTTCCGTGGGACCAGCAGGGCCAGGAAGGACAGCAGGAGCCCGGCGCCGAGACAGATGATCAGCCTTTTCGGAATGGGAGTGGGCATCAGGTTCTGCTCGTCCCACGCGCGCATCGCCGGGTTGGCGGTGAAGACCGCGAAGTTGTAGAGGAACGAGGGGAGCCAGACCGCCGAGGCGATCAGGGACTGCTTCCACTCCGGAAAGGGCCATCGCCGGTCGAGCAGCCCGAATAGAAGCGGCGCCGTCCAGAGGGCGCCCATGAGAGAGACCGCGTCGTAAGGGTGAAAGAAGGTCAGAAGCGCCAGGGCCAGCCCCGCTCCAACGGAAGACCACGCCCTCCGCTTCGCTGGTCGCGGCTCCGGCGACCATCCTTTGATCATGGCGAGGGTTCCCGCGACCATGCAGAGGAATCCGGCCAGGAAGTGGGGGAAGAGCATGAGGCTGAAGAACGTGCTGATTTCCGGCATCCACCAGGCTGGGCTCCCCAGCCTCGGCACTCCCGGCAGCGGGCCCAGGATGCGGAAGAATCCTTCCCAGCCGCCGGCAAGGAGGAGAACCAGAAAGCAGGCCAGGCGCTCTCCGGGGCGGGCGAAGAGACGTCCGGCAAGCCGGAACAGCGAGAGCATGAGGAGCGCTCCGAGCAGGATGCGGGCTCCGGAGTAGACGGCGACCACGCTCCAGCCGGTCAGACGGCACATGGAGCCCAGAGTCCACCAGAGAAGGTTCACGTAGTTTCGCGGGTGATCCTCCGGGGTGTAGAGGTCGGTCAGGAAGAACCGGCCGTCCCGTGCCTGGCGCATCCAGCTCCAGTAGGTGGCCGCCTCGTCGGCGTAGGTCGCCGGCGCTCCGTTGAAGACCCGGTCGGGATAGAGGGCGCGATTCTGGGCCCGAAGACCCCAGAATGTCGGAATCTGGGAGGCTCCCAGGACGACGCAAGCAAGGAGGAGGCAGGCGACGAGCTCCCATCCCGGTGTCGGCTGAGGGGAGGGCGAAGTCGGGGCCTGCGGTTTTCCCTCCATTACGAAATACCCGGACTCTTTGCGGCCCGGGGGCGCAGGGCGGGGAGAAGGGCTTGAATAAGGGGATCCCGCAGCGCATCGCTCATGACCCGGTGTCCTTCGGGGGTGAAGTGCATGTCATGTCGAAAGAAGAGAGGCTTGTCGCCCCGATAGCTTCGGAAGGCGGGGACAGTATCGATGAGGGCAATGCCCCTGTCAGCGCATTCCCGGCGGATGGTGTCGAAGACCCGGTCCGATGCGACGGCATCGCGGGGCATCCAGTAGGAGCGGCCGGGAACCCATTCCTGTCCGCTCACCTGGTGGCCCCAGGGATAGATTGCCAGGAAAAACAGGGTCCCCTTTCGCTGACATAGCAGGTGGATCCTGACGATGCTGTCGAAGAGATCCCCCCATTGCCGTGATCGGTCCACCGCATCGCCTGCCAGGGTGTAGGCCAGAAGATCTCCATTGCGGCGCTGAATGACCGCCTCCATCTTTTCTTCCGGGTCGAGCCGTCTCTGGCCCTCGAGGTAGGCGAACCGCAGGAAGTAGAGGTTGCGCTTGATCCAGTCATCCATCCAATCGGTGATCCGGCCTCGCAGCCGGGGGTTCGGGACCGCGACGATTTCTCCCCCTGGACCGTAGGTGGCCAGGGATCGGTAGTATTGCTCCTGGAGCAGGTCGCTCATGTCCAGGCTCAGGACCACCGCATCCGGCTCGAGGCGCAGGAGGTGCTCACGCAAGTCGAGGTAGGAGAGAACGGGAGAGTAGCTGTCCACCCCGGCGTTGACCACGTCCACCTCGACAGGCAACCGCCCGGCGAGGGACGTCTCCAGGATGGCGGGGAAGGCCTGCGCGTCGGAGACCCCCTCTCCCATGGTGAAGGAGTCTCCGAGGATGACGAGACGGCAGGTCCCTTTCTTCTTCGGAACGTCCGGCTCCTGACCGCGCAATCCGTAACGGTTCACGTGGAGCGTGGCGAGAAAATCCTCGCTCTGCAGCCGCGTCGTCGTGTCCGGCCAGAGTCGATGGTGCACGATGGGATCCGGCTGGATCCGCGCGTAGCGGTTCACATCCTTCAGGCGATTCGCGACGGCGTCGAACGTCACTAGGCTGAGACTCGAGGCCAGGACGGCCAGCCACGCGTTCTGGATCCAGGCCGTGTGCCTCCTGTAGCAGACGATGGACACGACCAAAGCCGCCATAAGGACAAGATGACAGGCGAGGCAAAGCAGGGAGAAGGGGCTCCAGGGCCGGCGCGATCCTCCCGCCGCGGTCAGAATCGCGACCAGCAGGGACGATGCGCCCAGGAGCAGAAGGACCAGGAACTTTCTCACCCGGTCGGTAAAATAGCAGACTCTTTACGCTCTGCGCAATCGAGGATCGAGCGGCGATGACGCCAAGGCCATGACCCTCATCCTGGGGGAGGCCGCTCTTCGGGGGTTCCTCGGGCGCGAGCTGGGCAGGCCCCCCGCGGACGCGGAGCGATCCGCCGAGCACCTGTTCTGGCGACGTGATGCGGCGCTCGGCATTCCCGGTCTCGGTCGCCTCTACGTGGTGCACTACCCGGACTGGTCGGTGGCGAAGAACCTGGGCAACGGACTGCCATGTCCATGCGACGAGCACTTCTGCGAGAGGGGGGATCAATGGCTCGCGACGCACATCCTCCAGTTCCTCGAGGCGAGACGGTGAATCCGGGGCGCACCGATTCATCCCCCGACGGCCGCCGCCGGGGAATTCTCCTCGCGGCCCTGGCCTGTCTCGCCTTCATCCTCCTGTTTGCGCTTCGGGCATCCGAGCAGACGGCGGACAGTCTCGACTACGCCCTGGCCGCCCGCACGGCCCGCGGGATGTTCCATCCGCATCACCTGCTCTTCACGCCGATTGTGCGCCTGCTCGGATTGGTTCTAGCGTTTCTGTCGCCTTCGCCGGACTCGATCGTAGCCGGGCAGATCCACAACCTCCTGTGGGCGGTGACGGTCCTGGTCGCCACCCAAGTCGTGGCGAGGGAGATCCTCGGAGCCGATACGGGCGCGTTCCTGGCGGCGCTGGGTCTTCTCGTGTGCCGGGGCTTCTGGCTGTATTCCACGCAGCTCGAAGTCTACGTCCCCGCGATGGGGTGCCTGGCGCTGATTGCCTCCATCCTGGTCCGCTGCCGGGACCGGCAGCTGTCGCTTCGCCAACACCTCGTCCTTGCCGGCCTGCTGGCAATGGCCGTCTTCTACCATCAGGCCAATCTGATCTTCTGTGTCCCGCTCGCCTACTACCTCATGGCCGGCGGCCGGAAGGACCGGCGAGGATTGGTCGTGATCTTCGGGCTGGCGGGACTGGCCGTCCTGAGCGGGTATGTGGCGGCGTTCCGGTTCTCCGATGCGAATCAGTACGCCGCGGCGAGCCTGGGGCTCCAGGCCGAGCGGGGGATCCGTGGGTTCCTGCGGTTCTGCCTGACCTATGCCTATCATCCCAGTCCGGGCTGGGGCACATGGCGCAACGTCGGCGTCATGGGAGCCGGGAGGCTCGTCCACAGTCAGCTCCGGGACATCACGACTTTCCCGTGGTCGTTGCGATTCGTGGCCATCCCGGGGTTCGCCCTGTCGCTGGCGCTGCTCTTCGGCTGGCACCTGAGGCAGGCCCTGACAGGGCGGACGAACGATGTGACGCGGCGATTTCTCGTCATCTGGCTCGCCACCCATTACGCCTTCTATCTCTGGTGGTTCCCAGGTGAAAAGGAGTTCTTCATCATTCCGCTCGTCCCGCTGGCGCTCCTCCTGGCTCTTCTTGGAAGGGACCTGCTCGAGGACCGCCGGCCCTCCCCCGGCAGGAGGCGGATGCTGCTCGCCGCGGCCTTATCCGGCATCGGCCTGCTCGGATTGAGCAATGCCGGCACGACCATCCTTCCCTATCACCGATCGCGCGGCCCCGCCTACCAGGACGCGGCCCTGCTGGCCTCCCGCGTTCCTGCGGACTGCGTGGCGGTTGTCGACTACGCGGTCGGCCAGAACCTGAGGTATTACTTCGATCGGCCGACGTTCGTCGAGGCCCAGATGCCCCTCTTCTACTTCTACCGGCGCGAGCCGCTCCCGGAGAGGTACCGGCTCGACGGCCGGCCATGCCTGGTCGCGGATCTCGCGCTGGTCTCGCCGGCCTACGCGCTGGGAGATCTGAATGCCTACGATCGGCCTGACGAGTGGCTGCGGTATTTCGAGTGGGCGTTCGGATTCGAGTTCGACGGGAAGGGTGAACTCGTGGCGTCCCGAGCCTTCGAGATCGTCGGTGCTCCGGATACCGGCGTCTACGTCTGGCTTCATCCCCCCGTGCGGGTGACCGGTGGCCTTGGGCCGTTGTTCGGCCGGCTGGACGGGGAGTGGGCGGCCCGGGTCGAGGGGGGCGGGAGGCCGTTCTCGTCATGGCTGGCAAGGACCGGGCGTTGACGCCGCTCCCGGGCCTTGCCGCGAGCGAGCCCGGCGTCATCGAACGTAGCCGAGGGAGCGAAGCTGCTCGAGAAGCCCGGGATTGAGCCCGGCGGGGGACCCGCCCTGGATGTGGTAGCGGGCGCGCAGCACGCGATCGGCGTCGCCTGCCTCGGCAAGAGCCTGGCGCGCGCTCCGGACGGCCTCCGGTGAGGACTCGGCGACGTCGTGGCGCTCGAGCGGGTCGCGGATCAGGTCGAAGAGCTGCTGCTGTTCGGAGTTCAGCGAGTGGATGTATTTCATCTTCCCGAGGAGCACCGATTCCCGATCTTCGTAGTAGAGCGGTGCCGAGCTCATCGTGGGCCGTTTCTCGAAGGTTCCTCCATCGCCCAGAAGGGCGCCCAGGGACGGGTAGGAAAACGCTTCCGGATCTGCCGGGAGTCGCGCCAGCTGGACGAGGGTGGGGGCGAAGCTCCCGGTCGAGAGCGCTTCGTCGCGGCGGCCCTTGACGCTGGCCCCGGGAAGCTTGACGAAGAAGGGAACGTGGATCAGCTCCTGGTAGAGCGTGTGCCCATGCTCGAAAGAGCCGTGCTCCCAGAACTCCTCGCCATGGTCGGAAACCAGGACGATCAGGGCGTCGTCGTAAATTCCCAGCCGCTTCAGCTCCCCCAGCACCCTTCCCACATTGTCATCCACGAGCCGGACCTCCCCCTGGTACAGCTGTCTTGCCCAGAGCCTGCCGTCCGGGAGGATCACCAGCGATCCCACGCGGATTTCGGGGGCGCCACCGAAGCTGTAGCCCATCCCCGGCGGGGGGCTCGCCCGGGGACGGTAGGGGGGTGGAGGCTCGTAGGGCCCGTGGGGCTTGAAGTAATGAAGCCAGAGGAAGAAATCCTCTCCCGCGTGCTGGCGAAGCCAGGCCACCGAGAGGTCGGTCAGCTCGTCCGTGTTCAGGGTCGGCTTGAGTCGCGCGGGGGCCAGGCGGGCGAGAAGGCGCGAGCCGAGCGAGCCGCCGCGATCGTCACGCGGGCACACGTCATAGCTCGAGAACCCCCGGGACATTCCATGCTCGCGACGAAGCCACGGATTGTGCCCGATGGCGGCGGTGACGTAGCCGGCATCGCGCATCCTCTCGGCCACGGTGGGCAGGGCCTCCGGGATCCGGAAGTGGGGGCTCTTCACCCCGTGCACTCCCGGAGAAACCCCGGTCATGACGGAGACGAACGCCGCGAGCGTCCAGGGAGCCGGAGAATACGCCTGCGTGAAGACCATCGAATCTCGAGCCAGCGAATCCAGGTTCGGCGTGGGAGGCGCACCGGGGTCCAGGGCCGAGACGGCGTCCACGCGAAGCGTATCGATGCTCAGGAGGAGTACCCTTCGCAGTGAATGCGCCCCCCCCTGTGCGAGACCGGATTGCTGCCGGGAGCTGACCCTGATGCCGCGGACGGCCGCTCCCGCAGCGGCCAGCACGATCAGCGCGCCGAATCCCGCGAGCCAGCGGCCGACATGGGCGCGCCGCGAGAGACGGATGGACACCGTCGCGACCACGACCAGGGCGGTCGCCAGCACCGCGTTCCACACGAGCGGCGATCCACGAGGCTTCGGAAGGTAGGCCCGCCCCCAGGTGAACAGGAACACGGTCCCCATCAGAGAGGGAAGGGACAGGAGCACCGCTCGGATTCCCGGCGGCACGCTCGCATCCCGCCACGTCGCCCGGGCGAGGAGGTACCCGTGCGCTCCCAGCGCGAGGGACAGGCAGGCCACGAAAACCGACGTGGTGCGTGCGGAGGCGCTCTGCTCCAGGCGGGTCAGATCGTGCCAGACGGCCAGGACAAGGCCGGTGCCGAGCCCCGTGGCGCATGCCACGAGGAGCGGGACCCTCCGGGATAGGGCGATGGATCCGGGCAGCAGCGCCAGGATCGCCAGGACGGGAGCGATCATCAGGAAGAACGCTGCCGAGGAGACCGCCAGCGGAAGCCAGACCGTTGCGAGGCGCGCGAAGGCTGGTGGAGGCCGCCGAACGAGGCTCAGCGTGAGGTCGAGCAGCCCGAGAGCAAGCCCCAGCGAGAGGCCCGTCGCGAGCGCGAGGCGAACCGCCTCGTTTCGGGAGATGACGCCCGGGGAATGAGACAGCATTCATGGAAACATAACACGATTGCCGCGGGGAACGGGCGCCGCCGCGGCGGGGGGGCAGAGGCTCCGCGTTTGAGATATTCTCATGCGCTCGAGTGAGTGCCGGATGGACCCTGAGACCGCAATTCGATTGAGCACACAGGCAGAGCGAGTCCTGGCCTGGCTGTATCGGCTGCTGGGCGGGCTGGGCGACGGCCGATCCGACGATCGGCCGGGGCGTGCCGTCCTGCTCGCCTATCACCGGATCCTGCCGAAGGATCGGCTGCGGGCCTTTCCGTTCCTGGAGGATCTCGTGACCCCCGAGGAGATCTTCGTCGAGCAGATGGGGCTCCTGGCCGCGCGCTTCCGGGTTCAGCCGCTGGAGGAGATCATCCGCGTCCTGCGGGAAGGCCGAAGCGTCGCTCCCCGGACGATCGGCATCACCTTCGACGACGGCTACGCCGACAACCATCAGTTCGCCTGGCCCGTGCTCCGGCGCCTCCGGCTGCCGGCCACCGTGTTCCTGGCCACGGGGCACGTGGGAGGAGCCCGGGGCCTCTTCTGGTGGGACGAGGTGTCACGCTGGCAATCCGCCGGAATGGCGACGGTGGAGGTGGAAGGGCTGGGACGCCGTCCCATGTCGACCAGGCGGGAGCGGGACCGGCTGCTGGAGGAATTGAAGCACCTGCCGGTGGACGAGGTGACCCGACGCGTCCGTCAGGCCTCGGCGCGCGCAGGTCTCGGCCCCGTGGCGGGTATGGAAAAGGAATTTCTGTCCTGGGACCAGGTGAGGGAGATGCAGTCGGCAGGGATCACCTTCGGATCGCACACCGTGAGCCATTGTCTCCTCCCCCGGGAGACGGCCGAGAGGCGCAGGGCGGAGCTGGTCGAGAGCCGGGCGACGATCGCCAGGGAGACGGGCCGTCCGTGCGTTGTCTTCTGCTATCCCAATGGCACTGCGACCGAGACGCTGGGCCGGGAAGTTCAGGACGCGGGTTTCGCCGCCGCGGTGGCGACGGGGGCGCGGGACGTGATCCAGGAAACCGGGCTGGATCTGTTCCGGCTGCCGCGCAAGATCGTCAATTACCGGGCGGGAATGACCGTGTTTCGATTCAGGCTTTCTCCGCATCCCGAGCGGATCAAGCGCCTCTCCAGGCGGGGCGCGGGGGTCGCGGCCTGATCCTCCTCGGCATTTCGTCCCTCGACAAGGAGAGCACGGTCGCGATCCTCCGCGACGGAGTCCTGACCTTCGCCCTGTCGGAGGAGCGGCTGACCCGGGAGAAGCAGCAGGCCGGCTTCCCCGACAGGAGCCTCGAGGCCGCGCTCGCGTTCGAGAATCTCCGTCCCGACGAGATCGACGCGGTCGCGTACCCGTTTCTGAATTGCAACGACGAAGCACGGCTGATTCTGGGATGTCTGGCTCGGAGCGCAGCCGGGCTGCCTCGCGCCTTTCCCCGGGATCCCGGTTCGAGCCTCCGCCATCTCTATTATTTCGGCCGATGGTCGGGGAAGGCCATCGTCGATCACCGCCGTTACCAGAGGGATCTCGAATCCGGGCTGCGAAGGTGGGGCATCCTGGCCAGGCTGCGGCGCGTCGAGCACCACGAAGCCCACGCCTCCACCGCGTACTACGCCTCCGGCTTCGCGCGGGCCCTCATCCTGACGGTGGATGCCTACGGGAGCGGTCTGACGACCACTCTCAGCCTGGGGGAAGCGGGATCGATTCGCAGGATCCACTCGGTCCGGTTCCCCCACTCGATGGGGATGTTCTACGCCCAGGTCACCAAGGCGCTGGGATTCGTCCCCGACCGGCACGAGGGGAAGATCCTGGGACTGGCCGCCTATGGCAAGGCCGGCCCGCTCGCCGCGAGGGTGCGCGGTCGCTTCATCGAGCGGAACGGGACCTTCGAAGCGCCCTGGCTGTTCGACCGCCAGTACGTCCGGGCCCTGGCCGGTTCTCATTCAAGGGAGGACCTGGCAGCCGCCTGGCAGGAGAACCTGGAAAAGGTTCTGGTGCGCTACCTGGTCCATCACCTGGAGCGGCACCGGGTTGATTGTGTGGCCCTGGCTGGAGGCGTGATGGCGAACGTCAAGCTCAACCAGCGGATCGCGGAGGCGCCGGGGGTCTCCAGGGTCTTTATCTACCCGGCCATGAACGATTCCGGTACGGGGGCAGGGGCGGCGCTGACGGTGCAGGCTTCTCTGGCCGCCGTGCGCCCTGCCCGCCTGCGCGATGTGTTTCTCGGGCCATCCTTCACGGAAAAAGAGGTGGAGGCGGCCCTTGCCGGCAAGGGGCTCGTCACGCGCCTCATGCCGGACCCGGCGGAGGAGATCGGGGAACTGCTCGCCAGGGGAAAGACGGTGGCCCGGTGCGCGGGACGGATGGAATACGGGCCACGGGCGCTCGGCAATCGTTCGATTCTCTACCCTGCCGTGGACCCGCGGGCGAACCAATGGCTCAACGAGAAGCTGAAGCGCACGGAGTTCATGCCCTTCGCCCCGGCCACGCTCGTCGAGCATGCCGCACGCTGCTACAGGAACCTGGAAGTCGCCGCCGACGCCGCCCGCTTCATGACCATCACCTACGACTGCACCGATTACATGAAGCAGGTCTCTCCCGCCGCGGTGCACGTGGATGGCACCGCCCGGCCGCAACTGGTGGATCCGGAGACCAACCCGTCCTTCCATGCGATCCTCTCGGCGTATCACCGCCGCACCGGCATCCCCAGCGTCCTGAATACCTCCTTCAACATCCACGAGGAGCCGATCGTCTGCACGCCGGCCGATGCGGTGGCCACCTTCCTCGCGGGGCACCTCGACTACCTGGCTCTCGGCGACCTGCTCGTCTCCCGGGCCTGAGGTAACTTGATGTCGGGTGAACCCGGTATCCGTCGGTGGCTCGGCAATGTCGGTCTCCTGCTCGCGTCGGTGGCCGTGGTCTTCGTGCTGGCCGAGGCGGGGTTGCGGCTTGTTCGTCCGGTCCAGTATCTGAAGCCTCCGACCCCCGTCCCTCCGGGAGAGCGTCGCGAATCCCTCTATCAGCCGTCGCGCGTCCCCGGTTTGAGCTACGAGATGATCCCGAACCGGAACGGAACGTTCGAGGAGATGCAGGTCCGTACGAACGGCCTCGGGATGCGGGGAGCGGAGCCGGCTCCGAGCGACACCCCCGGCCTCTTCCGGATCCTGGTCCTCGGGGACTCATTTACATTTGGATTCGGCGTGCCGGAGGAGGAGACCTATCCGGTCGTCCTCATGAGAACACTGAACGCCCGGCTGCCCCCCTCCGCCGGTCGCTACGAAGTCCTCAACCTGGGAGTCGTCGGGTACACCACCCGCGACGAATCGATCCAGCTGCGGCACCTGGCCCCCGCGCTCCAGCCGAAGGGGGTCATCATCGGCTACGTCCTGAACGATCCGGAGATCGATCCGCGCCCCTCCCTGCACAAGTATTTCGACCGGCCGGCATGGTGGCGCCGCTCCCACGTCCTGCGACTTCTCCATCTTGTCGGAAACTCCCTGGAGGTCTGGCGGTTTGGCGGAGGAGACTACCTCCGGTACCTCCACGCTCCGGGCCGGGAGAAATGGCGCAGCGTCCTGGACGCCCTCGCCGCAATCCGGGACCAGACCGCACCCCTTGGCATCCGGGTCCTGGTGGTCATCTTCCCCATGATCCCGGAGCGGGACTGGGCCGGGTATCCCTACTCCGACCTGCATCTCCAGGTCGGCGAGGCGGCGGCGGCCGACGGGTTCGAAGTCGTGGACCTGCTCGAGCCGTTCTCGAAGTGGGAGCCGGCCCGGTTGAGAGTCTCGTCCGGGGACGGCCATCCCAACGCGCTGGGGCATCGGCTGGCCGCCGAGGCGATCGCCGCACGTTGGGGCTCTCCCGGCCCACCGCCCGCGATTCCGAAGTAGCCTGCTTGCGGTCATTGGACGTAGCCCAGGGAGCGCAGCTGCTCGCGGAGCCGCTCCGGGAGCTCGTCATCCCCGATCTGCCTGTCCCGCAGCGGCTCGAAGACCCGATGCACTCGCCTCCACAGGTTCTCCATCTCCACGGCAGCCCCGGGTGGAATCGACACGGACAGGGCATGCTCCTCGCGGGGATCGGCGCGCAGATCGAAAATCTCCACCGGCTCGACCGGGAAGCCGACGCCAGCGTTCACCTGATCCGGCATGGGCGTCAGGATGACTTTGAGGTCTCCCTGCCGGAGCGCGAAGCGGCCGGGCCCGTATTCGATCGATTCGGCATGGATCGGCACCTCCGTCGGCTCCAGCCCGTCCCGGAGCGTGCGCTCGAGGCTTCGGCCCTGGTGATCGGGATCCGGCGAAAGACCGGTCAGGGCCAGCAGCGTGGGGGCCACGTCCAGGAGGCTGACCGGCGTCCGGATGAGAGCGCCGGCCCGGACGAGCCCCGGGGCGCGGAAAAACAGGGGCACGCGGAGCAACTCTTCATAGAGCGAGTGGCCGTGCCCCGGGCTGCGCAGGTCGCTGTGATCCCACAGGTCCTCACCGTGATCCGAGAGGACCACCAGAATCGCCCGATCCAGAATCCCATCCTTCCGTAGCGTCTCCAGGAGGCCTCCGATGACCCGGTCGGCGAAGGCCACGTCGGAGTCGTAGAGCCCGGTGACATAACGTCGCTCACCGGCGGTGAGGGTCAGCCTGCCGCCCTGAACTGCGGCCACGTCCTTGAATTCGAAGGTGCGCGCCAGCCGGCCGGCATCGCCCGGGTCGGCCCTGTCGTGATGCGCGTATGGCGTGTGGACCTCGTAGGTATGGATGAACAGGAAGAAGGGATCGTCTCCGACCGAGCGCACCCATTCGAGACTGGCCGCCGCGATCCTCTCCGGCCCCGCTTCGCGGACCTCGTCGTGCTCCTCGTAGAGCTCGAAACCCTGGCCCAGGCCGAGTGCGGCCGAGACATAACCGCCGCCGTTGAACGACGCGGTCCGGTAACCGGCCTCGCGAAAGTGCTCGGCGAGGGTGGCGACTCCCGGCCGCAGCGGCCGATGGTCCCATCGCGCTCCATGATCGTAGGGAAGCAGGGACGTGAAGAGGGAAGCGTGGGACGGAAGCGTCCAGGGGGCCGCGGACTCCGCCCGATCGAACCCGGTTCCATCCCGGGCCAGCGCGTCCAGGTTGGGTGTCAGTCCACGCGTGTTTCCCAGAACGCCCAGCCGATCGGCACGGAGAGTGTCCAGGGAGACCAGGATCACCGGAAGGCCCTTCGTGGGCCCCCGCGTCGGGGTCAGGGGCAGCGTCACGGCGAACGAAGCGGTCAGGATGCCGAGAGCGGCTCCGAACCATGCCGCGAAGGCCACACGTCCCGGGATCCCACGGACGTCTCCGGTCCGATCCGGACCGCCCCTGTGAGCCTGCCGGAAGCGAGCCAGGAGCAGGGCGCCCAGAGCGCCTGCCAATCCCATGAACATGCCGATCGAGAGGGCCTTGCCGCTGAAGATCCGCAGAGGGAAGAGCAGGGGACGCAGCGGCCCGGCGGCGAGGACCAGCGCCACGCCGTAGCACAGGGCGAGAATTGTGATGCCACCGAACAGCCACCGTCGACCGGTGCGGGCCAGCCCGGAGAGCAGCATGGCGACCAGGAAGGAAACGGCCGCTCCCACGAGGGCACCGGTGAGCGCGGGAGGAATCCAGCGCTCCACGGCCAGGCGATACATGCCATGCGGCAGGTCCCGGCTGAGGTAGATGGCCCAACCGGCCAGGATGCTTCCCATGGCCCAGCCAGCCAGCGCCCCTTCTCCGGCGGCCTGCCCGGAAGGGCTCACCGTGTCCGGGCCGGTCGATTTCGGGCACTTGCACTGGACACCATCGGCGCTCCCCGAGGTCGGTCGGCGGGAATTCTATCAAACGGCGCGGAATCACGAGATGGGCTCGCGGCGGCACTTCGGATGACCTGCTAGAATCCGAACGCGGCCGACGGTTCGGGCGGCGACGCGTGCAGCGCGGGACGATCCACTCATCGTGCCGGATGAAGAACGATCGCTGGCTCTGGACCATCCTCCTTGCAGGGGCGGCCGTGCGGACGATCGGCCTCGGCGAGCGCAGCCTGTCCTACGACGAGTGCCAGCAGTACTGGGCCTCCCAGGGCAGCGTGCTGATCTCCAATCGCGAGATCACTCTCGATCCCCCCGGGTTCGCCTACCTGCTTCACGTCCACTCGCTCGCCGGGCGAAGCGAAACCTGGCTGCGCCTCCTGCCCTGGATCCTCGGCATCCTGGCCATAGCGGCCGCCTACCGCATGACGATGGCCGCCACGTCCAGCCCGTGGATGGCCCGGGCGTCGGCCTTCTTCATCGCGTTCGCTCCCTACGCGATCCGATATTCCCAGTCCCTGCGCGTCTACAGCCAGGGGATGCTGTGCGCCGCCGTCCTGGTCACGGCATTCCTCGAGTCGACGGACGGAGAGGAATCCCAAGGCTGGAAGGATGCGTCCCTCCTCGGGTTGTCGACCTTCGCCGCCCTCCTCTCCGTCTACGGCAGCGTCTGGCTGGTGACGACCATGGGGATCCTCCTGGTCTGCCGCGGTCTCCGTGCCCGGGGTCCTGCCTGGTGGCGGACCCTGATCGGCCTGATGGCTGGAGCCGCACTGGCCTCTCCCTGGTACCTGCGTTCCCTCCCGGTGCAGCTCACCCAGGGGACCCCGCCGTCGTTCTACGAGGATAAGTTCATGCCGGCGGCCCTGCTGCCGGGCCTTCGTTTCCTGGCCCGGAGCACCTGGGATCTGTTCTCCTTTTTCTCCTTCATCCACCCCGGGACCGGCTTGCTCTTCGGCTCGCTGGCGGTCCTCGGGATGGTCCGGCTCTGCCGCCATCGGCGCGGCGCGGCGCTGGTCATTCTCTTCCTGGGGGTCCTGGTGTCGGCCGCGGCCGCCTCGGCTTTTCGACTCTATCCGTACGGGGGCACGAGGCAGATGCTCTTCACCGCGCCGCTTTTCTATGTCGCCGGGGCGGCCGGCATCGAGTCGCTGCGCCACCGGTTCCGAGGGCTGCCGGCGGCAGCGCTCCTGGTCGCCATCGCCGGCGGCTGCGGGGTCTTTCTCTACCGTTATCACACGGAGCCCGGGGGCCAGGACATGCGCCCGGTGATCAGGGCGCTCGAAGAGGCGGCCCGTCCTGAGGACCGGATTCTCGTCAACAAGGACGCGTTGCCGCAGTTCAGGTTCTACTATCACGGGGAACCGGCACGAGTGGTGGAAGGCAGGGAGTCGGTGATTCGGGACTATCTCCCCGAGGTGAACCGGTTGATGGCGACCGCTCCCCGGTCCAGATGGTGGCTCGTCTTCTCCCACGGCTGGCGCTCCGAGCGTCGCGGGGAGCTGGCCGCCGTTGATCCCGGCTTCCTCGCCGGACAGAGAATCGAGGCTTACCGGGCAGCCGCCTACCTCTACGTCCCGCGGGCCGCTGAACCGACACCGGCGCGGGATGGAGACTCGCAGTGACTGGAGTCGGACACCCCTCCCTCAGGGGCCTGGCCCTGCTCCTCGCCGCGCTTCTCCTGTCGTTGTTCCCGGGAGGCGCGGCCGGAATTGTGGCGGGGATGATCCTCACCCTGCTGCTTCCGGGCCAGGCGCTCCTCCTGTGCCTGCGGACTCCCGCCCGGCTCGGCTCGTCATCGGGCATCCTCTCCTCGGTCGCCGCCTCGCTCGCCATCACGCCCCTCTCCCTTCGCCTGGCCGGCCTGATCGTTCCGTTCGACCGGCTTCACGTGCTCGGCGTTCTGGGCGGCGTGACATCGGGGCTGCTCCTCCTCGGCGCGGTCCTGCCCCGGGCGGCCGTCATGCCCGTCCCGAGAAGGGCTCCCCCCGCCGTCGGCCTGATCCTGATGGCGACGCTTCTGCTTTTGGCTCCGACTCTGGCCATCGGCCCGACTTCCGACGGGGGAGAGACGTGCGTCAAGGGCTGGGACCTGAACAACCACCTCGCCATCGCGGAGTCGATCGCCACCCGCGGCCTGCCTCCGCTCAACCCCTTCCTGAAGAGCGATTCCCCGTTCTACTACCACACCTTCTTTCACATCCTCGTCGGGGCGGTCCTGGTCATCGCCGGAGCAGGAGCCCACACCTACCTGGTCATCGCGACAATCACCCTCCTGCTCGCCGCCGCCTTCCTCTCCACCTTCTACCGCGTCGTCTCGGAGCTCACGGGAGACGGCCGGATAGCCCTCTTCTCGCTCCCCCTGGTCAGTCTGGTCGGCGGGTTCGATCTGAGCCCGATGATCGTTCAGCTCCTCCTCAAGGAGGGCGGCATCGGGTCACCGGTGCGATTCCTCCTGAGGCACTGGAACGTGGACAGCTGGGTCTCGAATCAAGGGATGCTGGCGCCGAGCCTCTTCGCCAGCTTCTACTGGGTGCCCCACGCGGTCGCAGCCATGGTGGTCTTCCTCCTTGCTCTCCTGCACCTCCGCAAAGCCGAGACGGACCCCTCGACGTTGGCCATGGCGGGCGCCTGCCTCGCCTCGATGGCAGGCTACAACGGATATGTGGCCCTCGGCGGGGCGGCGACCCTGGTGTTGCTGAGAGTCCCCGATCTGGCCCGGTTCATCCTCTCCCGGTTCCGGATCGGCCGCGACATCCTCTTCCGGAACGCCCTGGCCGGAAGCCTCGCGGTGCTGCTGGCCCTGCCGGTCCTGCATCTCTACATGGGGGATGGGGGAGGCGTCGAGAAATTCCGTTGGGCTCACCCGGGTCTGCTGGTCCCGTTCCAGGTGTTCCTGGAATTCGGGCCCGCGCTCCTCCTGGGGCTGATGGGGCTGATCGCCACCTGGCGCGAGACTAAAGGGATGGGCGCGCTGAGCCCCTTTTTCCTGATGGGCGCCGTGAGCCTGCCCACCATCTGTTTCGTGGCTTCAACCGGCGAGAACAACGACCTGGCGATGCGGATGTCGATGTTCCTCTGGATCGGCCTTGCCGTCTTCAGCGGGCTCGCCCTGAGTCGCCTGTTCCCGCCGCATCCGGTTCCAAATCAGGACGAACGGTGGACCCGGATGGCCACCCTGGCGGCGCTGGGGCTCGGCTTCCTCTCGGTGGCGTGGTTCGCGATCGGCGCCGCGGTGGCCAAGCCGGCCCTGTCACCCGACGAAGTGGCGGCCGGCCGGTGGATCCGCTCCCAGGTCCCGCCGGGGTGGCTGGTGCAGGGATCCCCGCTCCGCGACAATCCCGAGCTCGTGTACGTAAGCGGCCATCCCGCGGTCCTTTCGGACACCTGGGCGGGACGCCTGTTCTATGCGAAGCCGGAGGACTATGCGCGGCGGATGGACTCTCTGCACGAGGCATTCTCGACCTCCGATCCGACCGCGGCCTGTGCCACCCTGCGAGGGATGGAGATCGCCGTCCTGGTCGTGGGGCCGCCGGAAACGCGGGACTTCCCTCTTCTGGCCGGCGCGGACCAATGGCCCTGCCTCTCCCTGGCCTATCACCGGGACGCCTACAGCGTCTACCGGCTGATCGCGCCCTAGGTGTGAGCTCCTGGCCCGGCCCGATACCCGGACAGGCTCCTGGCCCGGGGGTCAGTCGACCTGGATGATGGTGTTGGCGAATTCCGCGGGCAGAGGCTCGCTGGTGACTCCGCGCACGCTCGAGTTCTCGAAGGTCAGTTCGGTCCGTCCGCGGCCGATGGCGCGAAAATCGAGCACCACAAGGCTCCCCGAGCCGTTGAGGGTCCGGGAATCACCGACGAGAGCGAGACCGACGGCCAGATCTCCGGGGCGCTCCGGATTGACGGACGCCAGAAGCAGCGGATTCAGCGAGCTGGAGAGGAACGCCGATCCCGTCCGTGCCCCCAGGAATTCAAGGAGGGCCGGGTCGAACTTCAGATGGAACGGGACGCTCGTGATTCCCTCACCGCCGGACAGAACGACGCGGACCGACATGACCTTGCCGTAGTCGACCGTCGGCACGCTCGGAA
Source organism: Candidatus Polarisedimenticolia bacterium (assembly GCA_036001465.1). Classification (NCBI taxonomy): domain Bacteria; kingdom Pseudomonadati; phylum Acidobacteriota; class Candidatus Polarisedimenticolia; species Candidatus Polarisedimenticolia bacterium. Next base: position 61,931 of record DASYUH010000006.1, on the reverse strand, counting down.
CGAGGCTGACACGCAGCCCACCCGACTCGGAGGAATCGTTGGGCTCCTCCGGCGGCTTGGAGGATTCCTGTCCAGTCTCGGGAGCGGGAGCTTCTGCCGGGGGGGGCTGCCGTTCCACGGGGGGGGCGATCAAGGGGATCTGGATCGGCAGGCTCCGAACCCAGACCAGTGGACTCGTGTTCGAAGGTGGCGGAGCGGTGCCGGCGGCGCCGCCCCCTTCGAGGGAGGAGGATCTCCCCTCCGGGGCCGGCGGGCGCAGGAGCGCGCCGCGCCCGGGCCTGTCCACAGCCGCCGGGGCCGGTTTCTTCGGCTCGGCTCCACGATCGATGCGGGAGGGGGCAGGGGGAACCGCCGGCTCGACATCCATCGATCGCGCGGTCCGCTGAACCTGAGGGACGACCATGGCCGCGGCCAGCGTGGCCCCGCCAGCGCTGGGCACCGTTGCGACCGCATGCGTCGGGGGAGCTTCCGATTCGACCGGGGTCGCATAGTCCACCCGTGGCGACTCCGAGACGATGCGTCCGTATTGCCACCAGTCCCAGACCGGCAGGGCCAGGAGGAAGCCGGCGATGAGGGCGGCGGCGATCAGGAACGCCTGATAGGTTCTCCAGGTCATCAGGGCACCAGGACGATTCCGCCGTGATCCGGCTGGAACGAGGCGGGGCGGGTCGCGCCGTTTTCGTCGAGCACCACTTCGTCGACCAGGCTTCCCGAGCCGTCGTCGAAATCGATGGCCCCCGTCCCGCTGGAGACCTTGCTGAACCTCAGGGTCATCAGCATCTCGCTCCCGACCGCGGCCACGCTCGGGTCCGGGCTGAGGCGGGTCGCCGAAACCTGAACGACCCCGGGACTGGGATCGATCACGACGAAGAAGGGGTTCTGGGTTGGCGAGCCTTTGAGGAGCAGCGGTCCCGCGGTGTAACTGTCATAACTCAGGACGGAAGCCGGGAAGGCGAGATCGAACCCCACGGTGAAGATGCCCGAGAGATCGTTGACCATCACCACGACGTCGACCGAGGTGCAGGTGGAGGTCAGCTCCCCGAGGAAGACACTTCCGCTCGCGATCGTGCCGATCGCGGGCGTGAAGCTGATCGGCAGGCACGCGACCGGGGGGTCCCCCTCCCCCCCGCTGCAGCCGACGAACGCGACACACGGAACCAGGCACAGGACGGCCGCCGCCCTCCATGCGCGCCCCCGGCGCCGGGCCGTCACGGACACACCGTGAGCCTCTGACCAAAGTACTCGCCGAAAATGGTCAGGTCGACCGGGCCGACATAATCGTCCCCGTCCAGGTCGGACTCGGCGACATAGCCGACTTCACCGCTGCGGGTGTTCCAGGCCCGCGCCAGGATGTTGAGATCCGAACCATCGATCAGGCAGTCACGAACGATGTCGGCCGTCTTGACCACCGCGAGCGCATCGAGCCTGCTTCCGGAGACGCTGTCGGGATTGGTGACGACAAGAGTCCGCGGCCCCAGGGTCGCAGTCGACGCGACATCGATCGTGGCCGTGAGCTCGGTCGGATCGGCGAGGGATGTGGCTCCAGGCACGATCCCGGGACCGAGATTCATCAGGGCTCCATCCTGGAAATTGGAGCCGGACACTCGCACCGTATGCCTTCCGGATTGGAGAATGTAGTGTGAATGGGTCGCGACCTCCACGGCCGAGGACACGATCGGCGCGGGACCGACCACCACCACGGGTCGAGCGCTGACCGCATTGGACGCCGGGCTCTCGTTGCCCGCACGGTCGAAGGCGTGAACCACGAAGTAATAGGTCGTGCTGGGATCGAGGCTCCAGAGTTCCAGGCTGGTGGCCGTGCCTGCTTCCTGTGTCTGATTGTAGACGCCGGGCGAGGTTCCGTAGTGAAGCCGGTATCCGGCGAGGTCCGATTCACTGTTGGCATCCCAGGCAAGCCGGACTAGTGATGCTGCCGAAGCGGGTAGGGTGGCCCATACGGCGACGAACAGCCAGGACAACATGGCCGCCAGCTTCCCACCGATCACGCCCCTCCCGCGTGTCGCCAACAAGCCCCCCCGTGAGAGCGCACCACTCCATCCCCCGTACAGATTGGGGTTTAGCAAGATGTCTGCCACAAGGGTTCGTAGCCGTCGGATGTAATTGAATTTGCAAGTTATTCAATCCAAATGGTTTAATTTTGGTCTCAAGATAGGCGCAATGGAGACATTGCGTTGGCGGCATGTCCATGTAACATGCGCTGACAAAACTGTCGTTCCGAACGCGAAATGTGACATCCGTGGGGGACAGGCTCCGGGCTCCTAGCGGGCTAGGCGTGACTCTGCAGCCTGCAGTTCCGTGGTGGCTTCGTCCCAGTCGTCGTACAGGTGGGCAAGCTCGATCTCCAGCGCCTTCTTCTCCTCCCCCAGCTTGCGCGCCAGTCCCGGCTCCTTGTACACGTCGGGCGACGACATGGCGGCCTCGATCTCCTTGAGACGGGTCTCGTGGGGAAGAATCTCGGCCTCGAGGCCGGCAATCCGCTCGCGGAACGACCGCAGCTCGCGATTCCTGAGGTTGCGTGCCTCGGCGTCGGTTCGCCTCTGCTCGCGAGCTCCCCCCGTCCGGGGCGGGGGGGCGTTGCCGGTGGCCGCGCGCGTCCGAGGCGGGAGCCCGGGCGGCCGGCGAGGCACGGGGCGGGCGCCGGGAGCAGGACGCGACGGGGGCGTGGATGCGGTGGCCGCGCGCGCGGATCGTGCGGGGTCCGTGGCCCGGAGGGCCGCCAGGTAATCGTCGTACCCGCCGTCGTACAGCCGCACCCGCCCGTCGTCGAACGCCGCGACGCGCGTCGCCACACGGTTGATGAAGTAGCGGTCGTGGGAGACGAACAGCAGGGTGCCGCCGAATCCGGCCAGGGCGTCCTCCAGCGCTTCGCGCGTCGGCAGGTCGAGGTGGTTGGTCGGCTCGTCGAGGAGCAGGAAATTTCCGGGATCGAGCGTCAGGCGCGCCAGGGCCAGGCGGTTCTTCTCGCCGCCGCTCAGGACCTCGACCTTCTTGAACACCTCGTCGCCGGAGAACTGGAAAATGCCGAGCAGCGATCGGAGCTGCCCCGGGGCCTTGGACGGCGCCCAGGCCTGCATCTCCTCGAGCACGGTCCGGCCGCGCGTCAGGGTCTCGAGAACGTGCTGCGCGAAATAGTGCAGCACGACCTTCTCGCCGATCTCCACCCTGCCGTCCTCGGACGGCAGCCTGCCCGCGACCACCTGGAGCAGGGTGCTCTTGCCGCAGCCGTTCGGCCCGACCAGGGCGATGCGATCGCCGCGCCAGATCTCGAGGTCGAGCCCCTTGAGAACCGGCCGCTCGCCGAAGCCCTTGCGCACGCCGGACAGGAGCGCGACCCGCTGCCCCGAGCGCGTCACGGGCGGGAAGGAGAAACGCCACGTCTGGTCCTCGGCCATCACCTCCGTGCGCTCCATCTTCTCCAGCATCTTGATGCGGCTCTGCACCTGGCGCGCCTTGGTCGCCTTGTAGCGGAACCGCTCGATGAAGCGCTCCACCTCCTCCACCCGGTGCGCCTCGCTCGCCGCCTTCTTGGCCGCCAGCTCGCGGGCCTTCTCCTTGTCCTCGCGATAGCGGTCGTAGTTGCCCGGCCAGACCGTGACCCTGCCGCCCCGGATCTCGGCGATCGACGTCGCCAGCCGGTTCAGGAACGTCCGGTCGTGCGACACAACCACCAGGGCGGAGGGGATGTCCGACAGGAACCCCTCCAGCCAGGCGACCGCCTCGAGGTCGAGGTGGTTCGTCGGCTCGTCGAGCAGCAGGTAGTCGGGGCGGCGCAGGAGGAGGGCGCCGAGCGCGGCGCGCATGCGGTACCCACCGGAGAACTCGCGCAGCGGCCGGGCATGGTCACTCGAGCCGAACCCGAGGCCTCCCAGGATCACCTTCGCCCTCGCCTCCAGGTCGAACCCGCCCGCCGCCTCGAAGCGGTGCTGCACCTCGCCGGCCCTGCGGGTGAGGGCCTCCATGCGCTCGCCGCTGGCCGTGGCCATCTCGTGGTGCAGCCGTTCCATCTCCTTCTCCATCTCGAGGATGGCGGAGAACGGATGCAGAAGGGCCTCGAGCACGGTTCCTTCGGCCAGCCGCGCCCCTTCCTGGGGGAGGTACCCGAGCGAGGTGCCGCGCAGGATGCTGATCGAGCCGCGATCCGGCTCCTCGACGCCGGCGACGAGCCTCAGGATCGTCGTCTTGCCCGCACCGTTCGGGCCGACGAGGCCGACCCGCGCGCGCGGCGGAATCGCCCAGTCCACCCCCTTCAGGACCTCGTGGACTCCGTAGCTCCGCTGAACACCTTCCAGCCGAATCATGCGCCCAGTCTACAGGCTGGGGGTCGGCCGCAGCAACGCGGCCCGGCCCGGTCCCCCAGCAGGTTCCCAGGCGCGCGGCTCCTTCAGGGCAGGACCGGAGGGACGTAGGGGAGCGTCCGCGCGAACATCCAGCAGAGGAAGAAGACGATCGGGACGTGGAAGAGAAGCTGCAGGATGGAGAACCCCGCCAGGTCGCGGGCCCGCACGTTCAGGATCCCCATGAGCGGCAGCATCCAGAAGGGGTTGATCAGGTTCGGCAGGGCCTCCGCGGCGTTGTAGATCTGCACGGTCCAGCCCAGGTGCACCTGCCAGGTGTTCGCCGCCGCCATGACGTACGGCGCCTCGAGGATCCACTTCCCCCCTCCCGACGGCACGAAGATCCCCAGCACGGCGGAATAGGCTCCGACGACGAGCGGGAACGTGCCCTGGGACGTGAGACGGACGAACAGATCGGCCATCGCCGGCTGGATCGCCGTCTTCGAGATGATTCCGAAAATGCCGCCGTAGAACGGAAACTGGATCAGGACACCGGCGGTCGCCGGCACGGCGCGCGCCACGGCGGAGAGGAACGACGCCGGCCGACGGTGCAGGAGGAGGCCGAGCGCCAGGAAGGCGAAGTTGAAGTTGTTCAGATCGAGCGCCGCGACGAACCCTTTGTCCCGCAGCTGCAGGAGGAGGAAAGCCAGCATCACCAGGGCGATGGCCACACCCCAGACCGGGCTGCGCTCCATCCGCTCGGCCGGCGTGCGAGGGGCCGGGACCTCGATCGGGATCGGATCGAAGCGCACTCCCATCGCCGCGGCGGTCCTGGCGCGGGCCGCGACGGGGCAGGAGAGGTAGGCGATCGCCACGGACACGGCGATCAGGACGGCGGCGACGACCAGGCTCTGCCACAGGAAGACCGTCTCGGACAGGGGGATGACCCCGGTCACCGGCAGGAGCGCGGCCGGGATCGTGGACTTCGTCGCCTGCAGCAGCGCGGCCGACGACGAGAGCCCGAGGGCCCAAACGCTCCCGAGGCCCAGGTAGGCCGCCGCCCCGATGGCGCGGTAATCGATTCCCTCGATCCGGCGCGTCAGCTCGCGCACCAGGAGGCCGGTGAAGATCAGCGACAGGCCCCAGGACAGGAGCGACGATGCCATGGCGAAGAAGGCCACGAAGGCCACGGCCCCCCGCGGCGTTTTCGGCAGGAGGGCCAGGCGGCGGATCAGGCGCTCCAGCGGCGGTGACGAGGCCACGACGAAGCCGCCGATGATGACCAGCGCCATCTGCATGGTGAACGGGACCAGGGTCCAGAATCCGCCGCCGAACTCCTGGACCAGCCGCTGCGGCGTCTCTCCGAGGGCCCATCCGGCGAGAAGCACGAAGCCGACCGCGGCCAGCGCGAACACGAAGGCATCCGGGAAATATCGCTCACAGGCGTCGGCGATCAGCATGCCGGCGCGCGCCAGGGGCGTGTCGGACGGAAGGGTCGTGCGGGCGGAGTCCGTTCGGTTCAGGGGTTCACCTCGAGCCGGCGACCGAGGGGCGTGCCCGAGTATTCGGCCGGCGGATTGTAATACAATCGCGCCCATGGAAAGGCTGCAGGAGAGCCTGCTCGCCCTGGTGGTCGAGACTTCCACCAACCTGCCGCCGGACGTGCGCCGGGCGATGGCCCGGGCGCTCCAGACGGAAGACCCCGGGACCCGATCGTCCCAGGCCCTCCAGGTGATCGCCAGCAACATCGACATGGCGGCCGGCTGCGAGGGGCCGATCTGCCAGGACACCGGCTGGCCCACGTTCCTCGTCAAGACCCCGGTCGGGACCGACCAGATGCGCGTCCAGGACGCGATCAGGCAGGCGATCGCCGAGGCGACGAGGCGCGGCAAGCTCCGCCCGAACTCGGTCGACTCGCTCACCGGCAAGAACAGCGGCGACAATCTCGGCCCGGGGACGCCGACCGTCCATTTCAGCCAGTGGCCGGAATCCGGCGAGATCGAGGTGCGGCTTCTCCTCAAGGGGGGCGGGTGCGAGAACAAGAACATCCAGTACTCGGTGCCGACGGAGCTCCCGAATCTCGGCCGGGCCGATCGCGACCTCGACGGCGTGCGCAAATGCCTCCTGCACGCCGTCTGGCAGGCGCAGGGGCACGGCTGCAGCGTCGGTGCCCTGGGCGTCTGCATCGGCGGCGACCGGACCTCCGGCTACGAGCACGCCAAGATGCAGCTCTTCCGGACGCTGGACGACACCAATCCCGACCCCAGGCTGCGGGAGCTGGAGGACTACGTCCTGAGGACCTCGAACGCCCTCGGCATCGGCACCATGGGCTTCGGGGGGGGTGTGACGCTGATCGGCTGCAAGATCGGCGCGATCAATCGCCTGCCGGCGTCGTTCTTCGTCACCGTCGCCTACGACTGCTGGGCCTTCCGGCGGCTGGGCGTCGTTCTCGACGCCCGGAGCGGGGCCATCAAGCGCTGGCTCTATAGGGACGAGGCTCCGGTCGAGCCCATGACGAGCCGCGAGGGCTTTCCGCTAGGCGGAAAGGAGATTCCGCTGCGCCCGCCCCTCGCCGAGGCCGACGTGCGCCGGCTCAAGGTCGGGGACGTGGTCCTGATCAGCGGCGTGCTCCACACCGGGCGGGACGCCGTGCACCATCACCTGATGCGCCACGCGCCTCCTGTGGATTTGCGCGGCCAGATCCTCTACCACTGCGGCCCGGTCGTCCTCAAGGAAGGGGACGGCTGGCGCATGACCGCCGCCGGTCCCACCACCAGCAGCCGCGAAGAGCCGTACGAGGCCGACGTCATCGGCCGCTACGGTCTGCGCGCGGTGATGGGGAAGGGGGGCATGGGCGCGAAGACCCTCGCGGCGCTGAAGGAGCACGGCGCCGTCTATCTCAACGCGATCGGCGGCGCGGCGCAGTACTACGCCCGCTGCATCGAGGCGGTGGAGGGGGTCGACCTGCTCGAGTTCGGTCTCCCCGAGGCGATGTGGCACGTGCGCGTCAAGGATTTCCCGGCGATCGTCACCATGGATGCCGCCGGCCACTCGCTGCACGCCGACGTCCAGGCCGCCTCGGCCGAGGTCCTCAAGACCTTCGCCGCGCCGGTGTTCGCCTGACGGCAGGGAGCTTCAGGCGGTCCCCGGCGTGACTCGCCGCGACTCGATGAGGCGATCGAGCTCGCTCTTCAGGCGGACCAGCACTTCGTCGTAGCCGAACGTCCCGATGGTCTCCGCCTTGGCTTTCAGATTAACGTGCGTCGGGGCGCACCACAGCCCCAGGTCGGCGTCGTCCGTCTCGCCGGGGCCGTTCACCCGGCATCCCATGATCGCAATCGTGATGGCGTGGTCGCGGGCGTAGGCCGTGAACTCCCGCACTCTCTCGGCCAGGTCGACGAAGGCCTCGTTCTCCACCCGCGAGCAGGAAGGGCAGGAGATGATATTGAGGCTCTTCCCGAGGTTCTCGGGCACCGAGCGGAATCGGCCGTGGGCGATGTCGTCGAGAATCGTCCGGCCCGCGGCGATCTCCTCCCCCTTGCGGTCGTTCGGGACGGTGAGGGAGACGCGCAGCGTGTCGCCGATGCCGCGCGCGATGAGCTGCTCGAAGGCGATGCGCGTCTTGAGGATCCCCTCGGGAGGGAGGCCGGCCTCGGTGACGCCGAGGTGCAGGGGCACGTCCGGACGGGCGGCCGCGAAGCGCCGGTTGGCGTCGATCACCTTCATCGGGTCGGAGTCCTTGAGCGACACGCAGTAGCGCGTGAAGCCGAGCCCGTCGAGAAGCGCCGCGTGCTCGAGAGCCGACTCGACCATCTCCGCGACCGAGTCCTCGCCGAATCGCCCCGCCTTCTCCGGGTCGATCGAGCCGCAGTTCACGCCCACCCGGATGGCGCAGTCGTGCTTCTCGGCCACGCCGGCGAGAAACGCCACTTTGTCGCGCACCGGCCGGCGCTTCTCGTGATGGTACAGGTGCCCGGGGTTGTAGCGGATCTTGTCGACGTGCGGGGCGACCGCTTCGGCCAGGCGGTAGTTCTCCTGCAGGTCGACGGACAGGCTGGCGTTGGTGCGGGCCCGGATGGCGGGGAGAGCGGCGGCGTCCCGGGGGCTGTCGACCGCGATGCGGATGACGTCGGCGCCGGCGCGCTGCAGGTCCCGGATCTGTCCCACGGTCGCCTCGACGTCCCAGGTCTTGGTGGCGCACATGCTCTGGACGGCGATCGGGTGGCCACCGCCGATGGTCGTGCGTCCGATGCGCACGGCCCGCGTGGGATTTCGCGGCAGGACTCTGGTGTCGGACATCACGCGGCAATCATAGCAGGGGGGAGCGCGAGGTCACAACCGGCGGCCGACCCCCTTGGGCACCAGCCCCGCGCGCAGCTCGTCGAGCGCATAGAAGGTGTCGCGCCACACGACCCCGCCGCGGGACAGGATCCGGATCGCCGAGTTCCAGGCCGCGGCCAGGAGGATCAGGATGGCGGCCGGGTAGAGCGCCGAGAGCAGGAGCGGGCTCCCTCCCTGCCGTCGGGTGTGGACGCGCGATCCGCTCCAGACGACCAGGGCCTGCACGACCAGGGGTAGCCAGCCGGCGAGGAGGACCGTCGGCCGGGACGGCGAGGCCGCGGCGAGCAGGCTCCCGGCGATCGCGGTGGCGGCCGGGCCGAACGCCAGGGCCAGCCCCGGCACCGTGTGGGCGACCAGCTCGAGGAGGGAATAGTTGAATCCGGCGAAGAAGTTCTTCTCCAGGCCGCGCGCCACGTTCAGGGTCCCCTTGTGCCAGGGGCAGCGCACCAGCCCGACCGCGTCGAAGAACCGCTGGCGCGCACCGCTCTCCTTCAGGAGCCGGCCGAGCTTGAAATCGTCGGCCGGATCCATCTTCAAGCGCAGGTGCCCGTGGATCCTGTCGTAGGCCGCACGACGCACCAGGTTGAACGCCCCGATGCCCCCGCCGCCGCGCCGCCTGTCCCGATCCATTTCGTGCAGGCGCGAGGCGAGCAGGTACATCTGCGCGAAGACCAGGAGAAGGGCCGCCTGCAACGGGGAGACCGGGCGCTGATCCGGGACGAGCGCGACGTGATCGAGCCGGCGCTCCTGCGCGAGGGCGACGACCCGGGCCAGGAGGTCGTCCCGGGCCAGCTCGACGTCGCCGTCCATGAACAGGATCCAGTCCCCCCGGGCCCGCGCGGCCCCCAGGTGGCAGGCGTGGCACTTCCCGAGCCACCCGGGAGGCAGGTCGCGGTTGTGGATGACCTCCAGGTCCGCGCCGCCAACCGTCGCCTTCAGGGAATCGAGGATGGCGGCCGTCCCGTCGGAGGAGCGGTCGTCCACCACGACGATCTGGAGCCCCGGGTAGCGCTGCGCCAGGAGCCGCCTGACGGTCGACTCGATGCCGGCGGCCTCGTCCCGGGCGGTGACCACGATCGAAAGCGACGGCAGGGGAGACGGCGCGGGCCGGGGCGCCCCCGCATCGAGCGTGTCCAGGAGAGTGGGGAGATTGCGCGCCGCCCGGCGCAGGAGGATGCCGAAGCCGGTCCACGCCATGGAGAGAAGGGCGGATGAGATCGCGAGAGGCGCAACGCCCGGGGTCACGGGCGTAGGATACTTGACTCCGGTCGGGCGTTGGATTTAACTAGGGCCGGGGTGGTCCAGGATCTCACTCTACACAAGGGGGGCTCATGAAACGTCTGGCTCTTGTCATTGCCGTCGTCCTGTCGTCAGCCGTCGTTGCGATCGCGGGGACACCGGCGCAGCCGGCCGCGGCCCCCGCCGCCAACTGGAACATGAACGCCACGATCATCGAGGCGTGCTCCTGCCCGATGTTCTGCCAGTGCTATTTCAACAGTCATCCGGCCGGTCAGCACGGGGAGGCCGGCGGACACTTTTGCAGATTCAACAACGCCTTCAAGGTCAACAGGGGGTCCTACGGCGCCGTGAAGCTCGACGGGGCCAAGTTCTGGGTCGCCGGGGATCTGGGCGGCGATTTCTCCACCGGGATGATGGACTGGGCCGTCGTGACGTTCGACCGTGCGACCAGCAAGGAACAGCGGGACGCGATCGCCACGATCCTCGGAAGCGTCTATCCGGTGAAGTGGAATTCCCTGACCACCGCCGAGGGGGACATGTCCTGGACGGCCACGAAGGACGAGGCCCGCGCCCTGCTCGACGGCGGCAAGACCGCCGAAGTGTCGCTCAAGAGGTACCAGGGGAACACCAGCGACCCGATCGTCATCAAGAACCTGAAGTACTGGGGCGTGCCGCGTAACGACGGCTTCATCCTGATGCCGAACGTCGTGGAGGCCTACCGGGCGGGCGACAAGGCGTTCGAGTTCAAGGGCACCAATGGCTTCATGATCACGATCGACCAGAGCTCGAAGGACTCCGCGTCGGGAGCCAAGGCGGGCCGCTAGAAACTCGGGCCGGAAGGCGCCGGGGGGGGCCGCCCTCCGGCGCCGCCCCTCGCTCGTCAGGACGGTGAGGGCGCGGAATACGCCGCCGAGCGGGCGATGTCCTCCTGGCGGATTCTGTCGACATCGAACGATTCGAGGGCGGCGATCAGCTTGTCCATCGCCTGATCGAACGTCGGGATCGTCTTGCGCGCGCGGGTCAGAGGATTGCAGCGCGCCATGACGAAGTTCTTGACGAACGGGTGGCTGATCCCGCGCCGCTTCAACCGCTCGACGATCTTCTTGAGGTGGCCGTCCGCCTCCTCCACGCGGCCGGCCCGCTCCTGCCGGGTGGCGTAGGCCGGCTTCAGGCTCGACTTCAGGAAGCGGTCGACGCGCCTGAGGATCGGGGAAAAGGCGCCTCCGGCGAAACGGGGGAACTTCTCGTAAAGCAGCCCCAGGGTGATGAAGTAGGGCTCCTCGAACTGGAAGGCGTACTCTTCCTCGTCGCGCTTCACTCCCTGCCCGATCAGCCCCCGGTACATCCGGACCACCTCGAGCGATTTCTCCTTGAGGTTGTGCGCCTTCTCGGTGTTGAGGGCCAGGATCTGGAACGCAACCTCGGGCTCCGGGATGACGATGGCGGGGACGAACGCGGCCTTCAGTTTCTCCAGGACGTGGCGGCGATGGTTGCCGTTCGGCGTCCAGTACACGCCGTCGGTGCGGACGGCCACGACCGGGTCGACGAACCGATCGATCTTCCGGACGACGCGCAGCAGCCGCTCGGCGTGCGCTTTCGACAGGTCGCGCTGGTAGGGGGTCGGCTGCACCAGGGCGGCCGGCAGAAGGGCGAAGATCTGCCAGTGATCGCCGACCGGCTCGCGGTAGGCGGCGAGCGCGCTGCCGCCGTCCTTCTCGATCGACTCGGCGAGCCGCAGCACCTCGGGCGGCGGCTCCTTGTCCTCGGGATGGACGGTGAACCGCAGGGACGCCACGGGGCTAGTCGTCCTCGCCCTCGGCGGGGCAGATCGTCAGGTTGCTCTTGACCGCATGGACCCCCTTGACCCGCCTCGCCAGGTTGCGCGCCCGCTTGATCTGATCCTTCGAATCGACGCAGCCGTTCAGCGTGACCACGCACTCGTCGGTGTCCACGTTGATCTTGAACGCGCCGACGACGTCGTCCGCCATGATGCGCGCCTTGACGCCGGCGGTGATGAGCGCGTCGAGGCACTCGCCCGCCCGCGCCGGGGCCGGCGCGACCGGCACGCCGCACAGGACGATACCGGCGATCAGGAAGATGGACAGCCGGCCCGCCCGACTCGTGGGTTCAAGCATGGAAGGTTCCTCCCTCGCACAGCGTGATGTCCTGCATCCGGACCAGCGACACCTTACCGTGAAGCGACCCTGCAGGCAAGGAGAACGATGCCCTGTCCCCGGGAGGCGGGCCGCAGCGCGCCGCGGCTGCCCGGTCTGGCCCGGCGCCCGACGCGCTACAATCCCCCCCGGGAGGATGCCACGATGAGCCTGAGCGGGAGGCTGCGGGAGCGGGCGGCGGGCGTGTGGGAGCGCGAGTTCTCGCACCCGTTCGTCCAGGGGCTTGGCGACGGCACGCTCGACGAGGCGCGCTTCCGGGCGTGGCTGCGTCAGGACTACCTGTTCTTGATCGAGTACGGACGCGTGATCGCCCTGGCCGTGGCGCGCGCGGAAGATCTCGAGAGCATGGGACGCTTCGCCGACCTGCTGCAGTCGACCCTCAAGACCGAAATGGATCTGCACCGCCGCTATGCGGGGCAGTTCGGCGTCAGCGTCGATGACCTGGAGGCCGCGGTGCCGCTGCCCCAGACCCGCGCCTACACGGATTTTCTCGTGCGCACGGCCTACGAGGGACCCCTGGCGGCGATCGTCGCCGCCCTCCTGCCGTGCGCCTGGGGCTATGCCGAAATCGCCGCCCGCCTGGCGGCCCGCCTGGAGCCGCCGGCCGGCGACCGGTATCGGGAGTGGATCCGGACCTACTCCTCCCCGGAGTTCTCCGCCTACGCCGACTGGCTGCGCGGGCTCCTCGACCTCCTGTCCGAATCCCTCTCGGGGGCGGAGGAGCGGCGGCTGGAGGAGATCTTCATGACCGCCAGCGAACACGAGGTCCGTTTCTGGGACATGGCCTGGGCGGGCGACGAGGGCCAGGCCGGGTGAGCCGGCCACGCTACTGCTGCGCCCCCTGGGGATACTGGTAGAAGGCGTTGTTCGTGTAGATGATGTCGCAATTGAAATCGGTGGTCGCCCCGCCGGGATTGCTGCCCGCGACGCCGTCCGCGCCGTGGCTCGTGATCGTGTAGACCGTTCCCGCGGAGTTCGTGTCGACGTGCCACGGATTGTTCCAGCCGTCGTTGGGCGGGACCGAGCGCAGGTAGCGCGACAGGTAGCTGCTGAGGACGGCGGCGTTGGCGTCGCTCAGGCCCCGCGGGTAGAGATTGTTGTCCACGGCGTAGGTTTCCAGGGCGGAGCCGATCGCCCGCATGTCCGCCAGCGTGCGCCCCTGCTTGGCCTTGTTCATGGCGCTCCGGAGGTTCGGGATGGCGATTGCGGCGATCAGGCCGATGATCGCGACGACGATCAGAAGCTCGATGAGGGTGAAGCCGGCCTGCATCCGCCTGGCATTCCTCGGGTTCGACGTCCGTGATTCCGGCGACCGCATGCCGTGGCTCCCTCCAGAAAACGCGCTAGTCTAGCACGCGGCCCGGTGCCATCAGGGGCCGGTGTCTCGTCCCCAATACGGAACAATCGGTCCGACCGTCTAGGAACCGCTCAGGTCCCGACGCGGCCGAGGAGAGCCGCCGGGTCGGCGTTCCCCCCACTCAGCACCACCGCCGTCGGGACGTCGGAGGTGCGGGCGACGCCCGAGAGCAGCGCCGCAACGCCGACCGCGCCGCTCCACTCCACCAGCAGGTGCTCGGTCTTCAGGAGGAACAGCGCCGCCTCCCGGATCGCGTCGTCCGGCACGGTCACGACATCCGCCACGAGGGACCGGATGATCTCGAAGGTGAGGTCGCCCGGGCGGGACGGGATCAGCCCGTCGGCGATCGATCGGGCCGAGGGCAGGGTCTGAGGCGCACCGGCCTTGAGCGACGACGACATCTTGGCGGCCCCCTCGGGCTCGACGCCGATCACCCGGATGCCGGCCCTGTGATAGGCGCAGGCCAGCGCAACCCCGGAGACCAGACCGCCGCCTCCGACGGGCACCAGGAGCGTGCCGACGTCCGGCATCTGCTCGAGGATCTCGACCCCGCAGGAGGCCTGTCCGGCGATGATCCACGGGTGGTCGAAGGGAGGCACCATGGCGAGCCCGCGCTCCTTCTGCAGCGCCTCGGCGCGCTCCTTCCTCTCCAGCGACGTGGTGCCGGCCAGGTGCACCTCGGCTCCCAGGCCACGCACGCGCTCGAGCTTCAGTGCGGGAGCGGTCTTCGGCATGACGACGACCGCGGCCGTCCCGGATCGGCGTGCGGCATGCGCCACGGCGATGGCGTGGTTGCCCGACGAATAGGTGATCACGCCGCGCCCCCTCTCGTCCGGATGAAGGCGCGCGATGAAGTTGGTCGCTCCCCGCATCTTGAAGGCGCCGCCCACCTGGAGGTTCTCGCACTTGAGCGCCACCCTGCCGCCGGCGCGCTCGGAGAGGCTCTCCGAGACGAGCAGGGGAGTGACCCGCGCATTGCGGGCGACGCGCGGGCGCGCCTCCCGCAGATCGGCGGGGGCCAGCCCTTCCTTCTCGAACCCGGCATCGGTCGTCACGAGCCGCACGCTCCTTGCTTGAGAGGGCCCCTATCTTCTCCCAGTCCCGGCCGGCCGGACAAGGCCCGGGGCGGTTTGCGGGCGGCCCCGCCCCCGATCGCGCGGCCGTGTGCCCGAGCCATGCTATTACCCGGACACACTCCCAGGCGCAGGCCCTATAATGAGGTGCATCACGCCGCGGAATCGCGGGGAGGTGGTCCCGTGTTTGCGAAGGAAGGGCTGGAGGGGGTCGTCGCAGCGCGCACCGGGCTGAGCCTGATCGACGGCGAGAAGGGCCGTCTCAGCTACCGCGGATACTCGATCCACGACCTGGCCGAGCACTCCACCTTCACGGAGGTGGTGCACCTTCTGTGGTATGGCGAGCTGCCGACCAAGGGCCAGCTCGAGCAGACGCGCCAGGACCTTTCCTCCCAGCGGGCCCTGCACCCGGACGCGCAAGATTTGCTGAGGCGTTTCGCGCGCGACGCCTCCCCCATGGACATGATGCGGACCGTCGTGTCCGCCCTGGCGGTGCACGACCCGGACGTGCACGAGTCGACGCGCGAGGCGAACCTGCGCAAGGGAATCCGGCTGACGGCGCAGCTGCCCACGATCGTCACGGCGCACGAGAGGCTGCGCAAGGGCCAGGATCCCATTCCACCGGACCCCGGCCTGGGCCACGCCGCCAACTTCCTCTACATGCTCCACGGCAGGAAGCCGGACGACCTGGGCACGCGGGCGCTGGACGTGGCGATGATCCTGCAGATGGACCACGGGCTCAACGCCTCGACCTTCGCGGCCCGGGTCACGGCGGGGACGCTGGCCGACCTGCACGCCGCGGTCACGTCCGCCATCGGCACCCTGAAGGGGCCCCTGCATGGCGGAGCCAACCACGACGTGATGGTGATGCTCCGGACCATCGGCGAAGTGGACCGGGCGGCCGAGTACGTGCGCACGGAGCTCCTGCAGAAAAAGAAGATCCCCGGTTTCGGGCACCGGGTCTACAAGACCATCGATCCGCGCGCCATCCATCTGCGCTCGTTGTCGGAGAGGCTCGGCAAGGCGCGGGGACAGGAAAAATGGTCGCAGATGTCGGTGGTGATCGAGAAGACCTGCAAGGAGCTCAAGAACCTCAATCCGAACGTCGATTTCTACGCGGCTTCGGTGTACTACCTGCTCGGCTTCGAGATGGATCTGTTCACGCCGATCTTCGCGTGCAGCCGGGCCCCGGGCTGGATCGCACACGTCATCGAGCAGCACACCGACAACCGCCTGATCCGGCCGCTCGAGGAGTACATCGGTCCCCCGGAGCGGCCGTACGTGGCTCTCGACCGGCGGGTCTGATTCCGGTACCGCCGGCCGCGACGGGGACTTGTCCGGCGCCGGAATGATGTGAGAGGATCGATCGTTCCCTGGAGGATCCCAATCCATGCCGGCGCCGACGGACTACAAGAATCAGTTCCTCAAGAAGCCGCCCAAACGTCTGGCCGTCGTCGATCAGAACAGCTGCTCCGGGTGCGCCAACTCGCCGGCCTGCGTCGCGTTCTGCGAGACCGTCACGGTCAAGGACCAGGTGGTGGACGCCATCCGCTACGTCTCGTCCCCGGACGCTCCGAACAACCTGGCGATCATCGAGTACGACAAGTGCATCGGCTGCGCGCTGTGCGCCGAGGTCTGCCCCTGGGAAGCGATCACCATGTACAACTTCGAGGAGGCCTGGGACGCGGCTCCCCAGGTGACCTACGTGCCATACAGCCCCGAGCTGGACGTGAATCCCAAGTCGAAGGAGGCGAACGCAACAGCCGTCCCTGCCGGTTAGCGTCGGTCCCGCCGGGCACGCCCGAGAGACCCTGGGCGCCCCGGCCGTTCCTGGAGGAACGTCCCGATGGATGTCGTCGCACTGCTCCTCGCGGCCGGCGAATCCGAGCGCATGGGCGCCCCCAAGGCGCTCCTCGATTGGCATGGCCAGCCACTCCTGTCGCACCAGCTGCAGCAGATTCAGAAGAGCCGCCTGAGAGAGTGCGTCGTCGTCCTGGGGAAGGACGCGGCGCGCCTCGAGAGGCTGGTGAACTCGCCGATGCGTCCGGGATGGAAGGCGCGCTCGGTGTACAACCCCCGCTACCGCGACGGCAAGTGCGCGTCGATCGAAGCCGGACTGGCGGCGCTTCCGGCCCCTCCGGACGGGATCCTGATCGCGTCGGTCGACCAGCCGCTCGACGCGCGCCTGCTCAACGCGCTCCACCGGGCGGCCGAGGCGGAGTGGGATCGGTGCGAGGCGGCCGGCAGGCGCACGATCATCGTGCCGGCCTTCCACGGGAGGCCCGGGCACCCGGTCCTGTTCTCCGCGAACCTCTTCGGCGAGCTGCTGGGAATCTGCGAAGAGACCTCCGGTCTCAAGGCGGTCGTGCGGAGACATCCGGGCCGCGTCCTGCAGCTCCCCTGGGACGACGCGGGCGTCCTGCTGAACCTGAACTCACCCGTGGACCTCGGGGCGATCGATCCCCGGCGGCAGCTGAACTGAGACAGGCTCCAGGAAGGTACGACGACCGATGGCCCGACCGTCCGGGAAGTCGAACCTGAAAAAGAGAAAAAAAACCGCGGGCTCGTTCACGCGGCGCGCCTTCCTGAAGGGGATCGGCCTCGGCTCCGGGGCCCTCGGCGCCTCACTCCTCGCGGCCGGAGCGGCGCCCGCCGTGGCGCCCCCGGCACCGAGCCCCGGAACGACCCTCGGGCCGGGGGCCTTCCCGCTCACGCTGAATGTCAATGGCCAGTCGAAAACCGTGCGCGTCGAGCCGCGCGTGACGCTCCTCGACGTCCTCCGGGACCGGATCGACCTGACCGGGACGAAGAAAATCTGCGACCGCGGCGAATGCGGCGGCTGCACCGTCCTGCTCGACGGCCGGCCCGCGTTCGCCTGCATGATGCTGGCGGTCGACGCCCGCGGCCGCGCCATCACGACCATCGAGGGGATCGCGCCCCGGGGCGGACTGCACCCGGTGCAGCAGGCGTTCATCGACAAGGATGCGCTGCAGTGCGGCTTCTGCACGCCCGGCTTCGTGGTCGCATCCAAGGCGCTCCTCGACCGGAACCCGCGGCCGAGCCTGGATCAGGTGCGTGAGGCGCTCGGAGGGCACCTCTGTCGCTGTGGCACCTACCCGCGCATCTTCGAGGCGGTGCTTGCGGCCGCGGGGCACGTCCCCGCCTCGAAGAGCTGAGGGGGGAGGCGATGGCGGTCAAACGGACGATCCGCATCGGGCCGCCCGGCAGGCCGCAGGAGGTCGAGGTCCAGCTCCCCGAGACGGAGCCGCCGATCTGGGACGCGGGAACGAGCCTGGGGGTGGTGGGCCGGCCGGTGCCGCGCCTCGACGGCGAGGCCAAGGTCACGGGGCGGGCGCGCTACACCTACGACATCAGCCTCCCCGGCCTTCTGCACGGCAGGATTCTCAGAAGCCCCCACCCGCACGCGCGCATTGTGTCGATCGACGTGTCCAAGGCCGCGAAGGCGCCGGGCGTCAAGGCGGTGGTGACGTTCGAGGCGCCCGACTTCTTCGCGGCCCTGGGCGAGACCGACGAGTCGGGGAAACCGGTCGACTCCGGCGCCGCGAAGGGCGGCGCGCCGAAGACGCGGCAGGTCCTCTTCGCCGGCGAGGAGGTCGCCGCCGTGGCGGCGACCACGCCCGAGATCGCCGAAGATGCCACACGCCTCATCGAGGTCCGCTACGAGCCCCGGCCGTTCGTCGTCCATCTCGAGGAGGCGCGGAAGCCCGGGGCGCCGAAGGTCTATCCCACGGGGAACCTGCCGCCGGCCGCCGTCCGGGAGAAGGGGAACGTCGAGGCAGGCTTCCGGGAGGCCGATGTCGTGGTCGAGGGGACGTACACGACGCCGGTCGCGCTGCACAACGCGCTGGAGACGCACGGGGCCGTGGCCCGCTGGGAGGGGGGCAGGCTCACCGTCTGGGCCTCGACCCAGGGCGTGTTCGGGTTCCGGGACGACCTGGCGAAGTTCTTCAAAATCCCGCCCGCCGACGTGCGCGTCATCAGCGAGTACCTGGGGGGCGGTTTCGGCGCCAAGTTCGGCGCCGGGGTCGTCGGCGTGGTGGCGGCGCTCCTGGCGAAGAAGGCGATGGCGCCGGTGAAGCTCATGCTCGATCGTCAGGAGGAGAACCTGGCGACCGGCAACCGTCCCGACTCGGTGCAATGGATCAAGGTCGGCGCCAGGCGGGACGGGACCCTGACCGCCATCCATCTGAGGTCGTACGGCACCGGGGGGATCGCCGGCGGCGCCGGAGTGTCGGGCCCGGTGCGCATGGCGTACGCCTGCCCGAACGTGAAGACCGAAGAGCAGGACGTCATGACGAACGCCGGCTTCGCCATGCCGTTCCGGGCCCCCGGGTTCCCGCAGGGCTCCTTCGCCCTCGAGTCGGCCCTCGACGAGGTGGCGGACCGGATCGGCGTCGACCCGCTCGAGCTCCGCCGGAAGAACCACCGGGAGCAGCAGGGGAAGGCCCTGCTGCAGGAGTACGAGGTGGCGGCCAGGGAGATCGGCTGGTCGCGCCGCGCGCCGACGCCCGCCGTCCCGGAGAAGAGCGGCGTGCGCCGCGGCTTCGGAATGGGGACTGCCGTCTGGGGGATGTACGGCGGGCCGCCCGCCGACGTGACCGTCCGGATCGGATCGGACGGCAGGGTGGAATGCGTCTGCGGCACGCAGGACATCGGCACCGGAACGCGCACGGCCATGGCGATCGTCACCGCCGAGGTCCTCGGCCTGAAGCCCGCGGAGGTGAAGGTCGTCCTCGGGGACACCGCCACCGGCATGTACTCTCCGGCCTCGGGCGGCAGCGTGACCCTGACCTCGATCCTTCCGGCGGTGCGCTCGGCGGCCGAGGGGGCCAGGGAGAAGCTCCTGCAGGCGGCCGCGCCCGGCCTGGGCGCGAAGCCGGGCGATCTGGAGCTGAAGGACGGCCGGATAGCGACCCGGGACGGGGGAAAATCGGTTGGATTCGCGCAGGCGGCGGCGCGGCTGAAATCGGCGCTGGTGTCGGCTCAGGCGTCGCGCGTGGAGAACTACCCGGGCATGGGGGGAGAATCCTGGGGGGCCCAGTTCGCCGAGGTCGAGGTGGACACCCAGACCGGGCAGGTGCGCGTCCTGAAGATCGTCGCGGCGCACGACGCCGGGCGGACGATCAACCGCCTGACCGCCGAGAGCCAGGTCAACGGCGGGGTGATCATGGGGCTGTCGGGCGCCCTGCTCGAGGCGCGCGTCATGGACCCGAACACCGGCCACGTCATGAACGCCAACCTCGGCGACTACAAGATCGCCGGCACCCGGGAGATGCCGGAGATCGTGCCGATCATGGTGGACGCTTACGACATCGCCAACAACGTGGGCGTCAAGGGGCTGGGAGAGCCGCCGATCGTTCCGACCGCGGGGGCGATCGCCAACGCGGTCAGCAACGCCCTGGGGGTCCGGGTGCGCGACCTGCCGATCACCCCGGCCCGCGTCCTGACGCTCCTGGGAAGAGCCCCGAAGGCCTGAGAGAGGACGGAAAGGAAGCCCATGCGTCCGTTCGCCTACGTCGATCCCGCCTCGCTCGCCGCGGCGTCCGGAATCCTGGCCGACCGGAAGGCGCGCGCCATGCCGATCGCCGGCGGCGTCGACCTGCTCGGCGAGCTGAAGGACCATCTCGTCGAGCCCGAGACGCTCGTCAACCTCAAGGCGATCCGCGAGCTGGATTACGTCCGCTTCGATTCCGACGGCACGCTGCGCCTCGGGGCGCTGGCCACCCTGACGGAGGTCGGCGAGAACGAGCGCGTGCGGCGCGAATTCCCGGGCGTGGCCCAGGCCGCCCTGAGCGTCGGCTCGGTCGAGATCCGAAACGTCGGCACGGTCGGCGGCAACCTGTGCCAGAGGCCGCGCTGCTGGTACTACCGATCCGCCCTCCACACATGCCTGAAGAAGGGGGGGGACGTGTGCTTCACGATCCAGGGGGACAGCCGCTACCACGCGATCCTCGGGGGAGGGCCGTCGTTCATCGTGCACCCCTCCGACTTGGCGCCGGCGCTCATCGCCTGCGACGCGCGCATCATCGTGGTCGGCGTCGCCGGCAGGACCGAGGTGCCGCTCGAGAAGTTCTACGTCCTGCCGAGCGTGCGTCTGGATCACGAGACGATCCTCGCCCCGGGGGAGATCGTGACGGAGGTGGTGGTGCCCCCTCCACTGGCCGCCGCCTCCGGCGCGCGCGGCCTCTTTCTCAAGTTCAGGGAGAAGGAGTCGTTCGATTTCGCCCTGGTGAGCGTCGCGGCCACCCTCAAGATGGACGGCGCGACCTGCACCGCGGCCCGCATCGTCCTGGGGGGCGTGGCGCCGGTGCCGTGGCGATCCGCGGAGGCCGAGAAGGCCGTGACGGGGAAGCCGA
This sequence comes from Candidatus Polarisedimenticolia bacterium, assembly GCA_036001465.1. Classification (NCBI taxonomy): domain Bacteria; kingdom Pseudomonadati; phylum Acidobacteriota; class Candidatus Polarisedimenticolia; species Candidatus Polarisedimenticolia bacterium. The sequence continues at coordinate 41,075 of DASYUH010000006.1, read as the reverse complement.
TCGACCTCCCCACGGCCGCGCAGGCGGCCGAGGCGGCGCTCGCCGGCGCCTCTCCCATGCCGCACAACGGCTACAAGGTGCCGCTGGCGAAGGCCCTCGTTCAGAGGGCGATCCTCGAGCTGTCGGGCCGCGGCCGCGAGCCCGGGCCGGCATGAGCCGGGCCCCGGAAGACAGGCTCCCCGCCGAGGGGCTGCCGGGGCTCTGCCGGCACCTGCGCACCAAGCGCTACTACTACGGCTCGACCGACGAGGTGCTCGAGGTCGCCGAGCTGTCGACGACCGCCCAGTTCTGGTGCCTGCGGACGATGCGCGTCGTCGGCCCCGACGAGGGGTACGTCACGGTCGTATCGTGCCGCGCCGGCCGATCCTGCTGCGAGCCCCCGGAGGCCTGACCCCCGATCACCAATCCGTATCCCGGGTCCGTGGCACGCTGATTTCGCTCGACGGAGCGGCGGCTCGCGGTATATTTCCGGGCTCCATCATATGTATACGCCGCGCCGCGAGCCGTTCCGGTGGTCCCTGTTCGCCCTCGTCCTGTCCCTTGGACTGACCCTCCCCGCGGGCGGCCAGCAGCCGTCCGCCCCCGGCATCCCGACCGGACGGGTCCTGGTGCGCTCCGGAGATCCCGCCCCCGCGTCCGCCCGGTTCGGGAGCGCGTACGACAGCATCGCCGTGGCGCCCGATGGCCTGGCGTTCATCGATCGGGGGCGTACCGCCCTCTTCCTCAAGGGACCACAGGGCGTCCGGACCCTCGCCTTCAGCGGACAGGAGGTGGCCGGAGGGGCGCGGCTGGCCGGTTTGTCGCGAGTGGCCGCCGGCGGCGACGGGACCCTGGCCTTCCTGGCGGGCCTGCCCGACTCCCGCCAGGGAATCTACCGGATCGGTCCGGACCGCTCGGCCCCCGAGGAAGTGGTCGTCACCGGAGCCACCCTCGACCTGGGAGAGGGGGAGCTGACCATCGCGTCCCTCTATGAGCCCGCGGTGGACGGCGAGGGGGCCGTGGTGGCGGGGCTGCAGCTCTTCGACGGATCGATGGCGGTGGTCCGATACGGTCGCTCGTCGGCGCCGGAGATCGTTCTGAAGACGGGGGACCCGATAGGAGAGGAGGTGTTCTGGTCGCTGCTGGCCGCACCGGCGGTCAATGCGACGGGCCGGATCGCGGTTTCCGCGGGCCTCGAATCGGGCGGCACGGCGGTGCTCGCCATCCCGCCGGGCGGGCAGCCGGCCGTCCTGTTCCTCCTTCCGGTTCCCCTCACCTCGCAATCGCCGTTCGTCGCCTTCGCCTCGCCCGCCGTCGGTGACGGCGGGCAGATCGCCTTCTTCTTCGTCGACCGCGGGCAGATGCGGCTCCGTCAATTCGAGAACGGCTTCGGATTCAACGTCGCGGGGCCGGGAACGCCGGCCCCGGGCGGAGGAACGTTTTCGGAAATCACCGACGTCCAGCCTGGCTTCGACGCGCTCGGCCGGGTGTTCTTCGGCGCCCTGCGCTCGAATGGCCGCCGGGGGTTCTACCTGGCGGGCACCTCGCTCACGCGGCTCGCGGAAACCGGCATGGCGGCCGGGGACGCGGGGGTCCTGGATCGGATCGAGGTGCGGCAGCCGCTCGAGGCCGCGGCCCTGGATGCGGCCGGGACGCTCCACTTCGCCGCCGAGGGGACGTCGGCCGGCGGCCTGTTCCGCGCCACGGGGCAGGAGATCGGCCTCGAAGTGCGGTCCGGCGATCCGATCGAGGGGGCGCGCTTCGCCTCCTTCATCGACACCCGCGTCCCGTTCATGGGAGGAGGCCCGGCGCTGGCGCCCGGCGGCCTGATGATCTTCGACGCGCGCCTAACGGGAGGATCGCGCGGCCTGTTCGCGCGCGACCGTGACGGGCGCATCGTCCCCGTCGCCCTGGACGGGGACGACGCCCCGGGCGGCGGCCGTTTCGACGGCGAGCGCTTCGCCTTCCATACGATCAACGCCTCGGGGACCTTCGCATTCCTCGGTTCGATCGTGGGTGGACCGGCGTCGCCGACCTACTCGCTGTTCTACGGCGGTCTCGACGGCGACCCGATCCGGAAGGTGATCGACACGCAGCCGACGATCGCCCCCGGAGGCAGCGCGGGGGACCGGGTCGAGGCGGTGCCGTCCCGGGTCAACGGCCCCGGGCAGATCGCCGTCACGATCCGGGAGCCGGACGGCACCTCGGTTCTCATGGCTTACGACGGAGTGAGCCTCTCCCGCGTCGCGGGGCCGGGGGACACGGCACCCGGGGGCGACGCCTTCACGTCGACGTTCACCGGGTCGCTGTTCACCGGACAGCCGATTGCGCCCGTCCTGGGGGACGACGGAACCGTGCTCTTCGGAGCCCAGACCCAGGGCGGCGATTCCGCGCTCTTCTCGGCGCGCCTCGCGCCGGGGGCCGGCGGACCGCCCGAGCGCGTGCTCGGTCTCGGCGACGAGGTCGAGGGAGGGCGCCTGTCCCCCTTCGAGCTGCAGGCCTTCGACCGGGAGGCCTCCGGCCGGCTCGCCTTCCAGTCGATCTTCAGCGAGGAGTTCGATTTCGCCGACTTCCTGCGCGATCTGGGGCCGGCCGGCAGGTTCGCGGCGCGCTTCGATCCCATCCTCGATCTCGGCTTCGTGCTGCTGGTGTCGCCGCAGCTGGTGTTCACAGGGGACGGCGGCCTGGCATACGGAGTCAGCCTGTTCGACGGAAAAGAGGCGGTCCTCCTCCGTCACCCGGATGCCGGCCCGGATCCGATCGTGCTGGCGGCCACCGACCTGGCGTCCCCTGATGGCGGCGTCTACGTCTCGTTCCAGCCCGGACGGCGAAGCCCTCCGCGTCTCGGGACGGACGGACACGGCGGTCTCGCTTTGGCGGCTTCGACCACCGCAGGGCCCGAGGCGATCATCCAGTTCGGGAATTCCAACTCTCCCCCCGTCGCCGACGCCGGCCCCGGCCAGGTCGTCGAGTGCGCCCGCCCGTCCGGCGCCGACGTCATCCTCGACGGCCGTGCCTCGTCCGATCCGGAAGGGGACACGCTGCGTTATCACTGGTCGGGACCGTTCGGGCAGATCGAGGGGGCCCAGCCGACCGTGCCCCTGCCGCTCGGCGCATCGACCGTGACCCTGGTGGTGGACGACGGGGAGGTCGTCTCCGAGCCGGATGCCGTGCAGATCGTCGTGCGCGACACACGGCCGCCCCAGATCGCCGCCCTCGCCGCCTCCGGATTGCTCTGGCCCCCGGACGGGCGGCTCGTCGACGTGTCGTTCTCCGTCGCCGCCTCGGACCTGTGCGACCCCGCTCCGCAGATTGCGCTTCTGGAGGTCGCGAGCAGCGAGCCTTCCGGGGGCCGGCCCGGGTTGCAGTTCACCGGGGCCGCGATCGGAATCGACGATCGGCAGGTCGGGCTGCGCGCCGATCGATCGGGCACCGGCCCGGGACGCACCTACCTCGTCACGTACGGGGCCCTCGACCATTCCGGCAACCTCGCCACGGCGGCAGCGGCCGTCTTCGTCCCCCACGACCGCGGGCGCTAGTCGGAAGTCCGCTCCGGCAGCCAGTCCGAGCATTGGGCCGGGCTCCTCCCGCCACGATCTGCTAGACTCCCCCGCCAGCGCCGCCGGCCGGGGACGTTCCCGTCCGTTCCCGAAGCCGATCGAGCCTCGGCGGCGCGCCGCGGACGCGCCACAACCATGCAGCGCACCCATCTCCTGGCCCTCTGCCTGGCAGCCGCGGGCACCCTCGTCGCGCCGGGCGGCTCCGTCCTCGGCAGAGAGCCGGAGCGGGACTCGCTGCCTCTGGGCTTCAGCAGCCCCGCCTGGGACGAGGAGCGATCGATCGAGAAGCAGTTCGTGTCGCACCTCGATCGCAGCCGCATCTCCCGCACGCACCAGGAGCTGACCAAAGAGCCGCACCGCGCCGGCACCGAAGGATCGCGGCGCATCGCCCTGTTCATCAGGCAGGAAGCGGAGAAGGCCGGTTTCAAGCCGGAGGTCACCCCCTACCTGTTCTATGGATCTCATCCGGGGACCCGGTCGATTGCCCTGACGGCGCCGATCAGAAAACCCCTGTCGCTGGCGGAGGACGTCGTCCCCGGCGATCCGTTCGCGCAGCGCACCGGGGACCACCTGGCGTTCTGCGCCTACAGCGGATCGGGCACCGCGGAAGGGGAGGTGGTGTACGCCGGCCAGGGAACGGTGGCCGAATTCCGCGCCCTCGAGGAGCGCGGCATCGATCTCAAGGGGCGCATCGTCCTGATGCGCTACTTCGGCGAAGGGGAGGGGCGCAAGGTCCTGCGGGCCCAGGAGAAGGGGGCCGTGGGAGCGATCCTCTACGCCGATCCCCAGGAGGACGGCTTCATCCACGGGCCGGTCTATCCGCAGGGCGGCTGGCGCCCGCCCGGATCGATCATGCGGCGCACGCTCGTCGACACGCCCTACGAGGGGGATCCACTGAGCCCGGGGTGGGCGTCCGTCCCGGGGGCGAAGCGCCTCGATCCGAAGAAGGTCGAGGGGCTGCCGAGGATCCCGGTGCTGCCGATCTCCTATCGCGACGCGGCGCTGATCCTCACGCACCTGGAAGGCCCCGAGGCGCCGGGGCGGATGCAGGGAGGGCTGAGGAAACGGCCGGGAGGGGCCGCTGCGGCCGGCGCGCCGCGTGACGTCACGCTGGTCGAGTCCTATCGCCTCGGCCCTGGTCCGGCGAGAGTCAGGCTGTCGGTCGAGATGCAGCGGCGGACCGATACCATCCGCAACGTCCTGGTGCGCATCCCGGGGAAGGAGGAGCCCGACTCGTGGGTGATCCTGGGGAACCATCATGACGCCTGGATCTACGGCGCCGGGGATCCGTCCAGCGGAACGGCGGCTCTCCTCGAAATCCTGCGCTCGTTCGGCAGGATGCAGGGGCTCGGCTGGCAGCCGCGCCGCACGATCGTCGTCGCGTTCTGGGACGCCGAGGAGATGAACCTGGGGGGATCGACCGAGTGGGCGGAGGCGAATGCCGAGGTCCTGAGGCGCAAGGGGGCGGCGGTGATCAACATGGACTCCGCCGTGTTCAACGGCGAGCGGCCGCTGTACGTCGGGGCCAGCCCCTGCCTGCACCGGCTGTTCCGGGAGACCGCGGCGGACGTTCCCGGGCCCACGGGAAAGGGGAGCCTGTTCGACGAGTGGGTCCGGCTGCAGAACAAGCTCCGCGGGGTCCCCTCGGTGGATGCCTTCGAGATCGGCGGGACGGCGGAGAAGCCGCTCGTGGAGCCGCAGATCGACGACGTGCCGCTGGGGGACGACCAGACGCCGTTCGTGGAGTTCCTGGCGCTGCCGGGCAGCGACATGTACTACGGCGCCGACTACGGCATGTATCACTCGCTGTATGAGAACCGGCACTGGATGACGACGGTCGTCGATCCGCAGTTCCGGCTGCACCGCATGATGGCGGAATTCCAGGGGCGCCTCGGCCTGCGGCTCGCGATGGCCCCGGTCCTGCCGCTCGATCCGGACGGCACGGCGGCGGCCTGGGGCCGGGCGTTCGAGGACCTGGAAGAGCGGGCCGGAGAGCGCCACGCCTCGCCCAAGCTCCTGCGGCCGGTGGAGCGTGCGCTCAGGCGCTTCCGCGACGCGGCCGAATCGTTCGCCCGCGAGCGCGACGAGATCCTGACCGTCCAGGACTGGCCGCTTCGCCCCCTCCCCGAGCGGCTCGCCGCCGTCAACCGCGAGGTGTCCGAGGCGGAGAAGGCCTTTTTTTCCGAGAACGGGCTGCCGGGCCATCCGTGGTACAGGGGCCTCTGGGTGGCGCCGCCGCGCCCCGTCCCCGGGCTCACCGAGGCGCGCCTCCCGGGCCTGCGCTGGCCGTTGGAGCTGGACCAGGAGGGGACCCTCCTGAGGCAGGTGGACCTCTACACCCAGGCTCTCGACGAGGCGACCGCCCACCTGCACCGGGCCGAGGGGCTGCTGTCGATCACCGCCACGCCCGATGCTCGGACAGGCCTCTAGCCCCCCGCCACGGCCGGAATGATGATCACCTCGTCGCCGTCGGTGACCGGGGTGGTGGATCCCTCGAGCAGGCGGACATCGCTGTCGTTGACGTAGATGTTGACGAAACGGCGGATCTCCCCCTTCGGTCCGCGCAGCTTGCCGCGCAGGCCTTCGTAGCGGGTTTCGAGCCCGTCGAGGATGTCGCCGAGCGTGGCGCCGTCGAGCTGGACCGATTCGTCGCCGCCGGTCTGGCGGCGCAGGACCGAAGGAATTCTCACCTGCACTGGCATGAAGGTCTCCCGTTGCGGCCGGACGTCACAACGTCCGGATCGATGAAAGGGGCGCCGCGGGGGCGGAGCGCCCGGATGAAGGGAACGCGCCGGTGGCGACGCTCCCGGAACGATCGGCCGCCGTGGCCGCCAGAACCCCCTCGAAGGCCTCGAGCCTCGGCTCGATGACCGGGTAGGCGGGGGCGGTCGCGGCGAGCGCGTCGGTCGTTTTCAGTCCATTGCCGGTGATCACCAGGACGATCGGCTCGTGTCGCTCTATGCGGCCGCTCGCGATCAGCTTTCGCGCCGCGGCGACGGTCACACCGCCGGCCGTCTCCGCGAAGATCCCCTCGGTCCCGGCCAGCAGGCGGATGCCTTCGACGATCTCGTCGTCGGTGACGTCCTCCGCCCAGCCGCCGCTCTCCCTGATGGCGCGCGCCGCGTAATAGCCGTCCGCCGGATTGCCGATGGCAAGGCTCCGGGCGATGGTGCGCGCCTTCACCGGGCGGATCTCGCCGGTGCCGTCCTGGACGGCCGCGACGATCGGGTTGCAGCCCCGCGCCTGCGCGCCGTACAGCCTGGTCGGGCCGTCGTCGATGATGTCGAGGAGCCGAAGCTCGTCGAACGCCTTGCCGATCTTGGTCAGCAGCGATCCCCCCGCCATGCAGCAGACCAGGCTGGCGGGGAGCTTCCAGCCGAGCTGCTCGGCGATCTCGTACCCGACGGTCTTGGAGCCCTCGCCGTAGAAGGGACGCAGGTTGACGTTGACGATTCCCCAGCCGAAGCGGTCGGCGATCTGGCTGCACAGCCGGTTGACCTGATCGTAGTCCCCCCGCACGCCGACCAGGCGGGCGCCGTAGACCGTGGTGCCGAGGATCTTCGCGGCCTCCAGGTCCTCGGGCACCAGGATGCAGGTCTCGAAGCCGTGGCGCACCCCCTGGGAGGCGACGGCGTTCGCCAGGTTGCCGGTCGAGGCGCAGCCGACGGTGGTCATGCCGAACTCGCGCGCCTTGGTCAAGGCGACCGACACGACCCTGTCCTTGAACGACAGGGTGGGGAAGTTCACCGCGTCGTTCTTGACGTACAGCTCGTCGACCCCCAGGGTCCGCGCCAGCCGATCGGCCCGGACGAGCGGCGTGCAGCCGACTTCAAGGCCGAGTATGTCCCCGCCGTCGACCGGAAGGAGCTCGCGGTAGCGCCACATCGAGCGGGCCCGCCCGGCGATCGCGTCCGGACCGAAGGAGCGGCGCAGGGCCGCGTAGTCGTACGTCACCTCGAGCGGGCCGAAGCACTCCTCACAGATGGCCCGGGGGGCCACCGGAAACTCGGCGCCGCACTCCCTGCACTTCAGGCTCTTGACGTAGCTCATGCGCTGATCTCGTCGAAGGCGGCGGCCGCCCGGCGCATGTCGTCGGCCGTCGTCAGGATCCCGGCGCTCAGGCGCACCGTTCCCTGTGGGAAGGTGCCGAGATGCCTGTGGGCGTACGGGGCGCAGTGCAGGCCGGGGCGCACGGCGATGTCGAACTGCTCGTCCAGGATGGCGCCCACTTCGGCGGGGGCGAAGGCCGGCAGGTTGACGCTCACGAGACCGACCCGGCCGTCGCCGTTGCGATCGGCCAGGACGCGATCGGCGCCGTACCAGGCCAGCTTACCGGGCCGCTGAAGTGCCTCGAGGAAAACCCTGATCAGGCCGCGCTCGTGCGCCAGGACGGTCTCGACGCCGCGCTCCAGGAGGAGCCGCACCCCTTCGCGCAGCCCGGCGATGCCGAAGACGTTCGGCGTCCCCCCTTCGAGGCGGTGCGGGAACTCCTCGGGCTGCACCGGGCGGGTCGAGTCTCCTCCCGTGCCCCCTTCCCGCCAGGTACGGACCTCGGCGCGCTCGCCGACCACGAGCCCGCCGGTCCCGGTCGGCCCGAGCAGCCCCTTGTGTCCCGTGAACGCCAGGAGGTCGATGCCGTCCCGCTCGCAGTCGATCGGCACGACTCCGGCGCTCTGCGCCGCGTCGACCAGGAGCAGCGCGCCGTGCTGGCGGGCGATCCGGCCGATGGCGGCGATCGGCTGGATCGTGCCGGTGACGTTCGAGGCCTGGGTCAGCGCCACCAGCCGGGTGTTCGGCCGGAAGGCCCGGGCGATCTCGTCCGGGTCGATCAGGTGGTCGGAGGTCGCGGGCACGCGCGTGAGGGCGATGACGCCGTCCTGCTCGAGGCGGTTGAGCGGCCGCGACACGGAGTTGTGCTCGAGGACCGAGGTGATGGCGTGGTCGCCCGGACGCACCACCCCCTTGATCGCCATGTTCAGCCCGTCGGTGGCGTTATGGCCGAAGACGATCCGCTCGGGGCGGGGGACGCCGAGGAGGCGGGCCAGGAGCCGCCGCGTGTCGTTGATCATCCCCTCGGCCTCGACGGCGCGCCGGTGGCCGCCCCGTCCCGGGTTGGCCCCGGAGGCGCGCACGAACTCCTCCATGCCCCGGTAGACCGGCTCGGGCTTGGGAAACGACGTGGCGGCGTTGTCGAGATAGATCATGGCGGCTCCGGCTTCAGGTGCCCACGTAGCGGGCATACAGGGACTTGGCCACCGCCGGGTCGGTCGTGCCGCTGATGATGGCGCGGCCGTCGGCAAAGACCGTCAGGCGGCAGGCGTCGATATCGGCGCGCAGCAGGAAGCGATTCTTCTCGACCGTGCCGACGTGGCCGAGACGCTTCGCGACTTCGTCCAGGTCGAGCCGCAGCCCGTCCTTCCTGCGGATCTGCACGGCGTTCCTGCCGCACAGGGTGGCCGTGTCCGATCCGAGCGAGCCCTCGAGATAGGGGAACTCGCGACGGCCGCAGCACGGGCAGTCGGGGTTGCGCGGCGGCAGGTCGATCTGGCTCAGGCGCCCCTCCCAGACGTCGGTGACCGACATCTTCCGGGTCACGCGATCGCGCCGGCCGGCCAGGATCTTGAGCGCCTCCGCCGCCTGGAGCGATGCCACCAGTCCGACGATGGGCCCGAGGACGCCGGCGGTGTCGCAGGTGGGGGAGAGGCCCGGGGGCGGCGCGGTCTCGAACACGCAGCGCAGGCACGCCGTCTCTCCGGGAAGGATCGGGAAGGTCAGGCCGTACGATCCCACGCAGGCGCCGTACACCCAGGGGATCGAGGTCTTGACGCAGTAGTCGTTGAGCAGGAAGCGGGCGTCGAAATTGTCGGTGGCGTCGAGCACCAGGTCGAAGCCGTCGAGCAGGCGGCCGATCGACGCGGCGTTCAGGTCCTCGACCAGGCCCTCGACCTGGACCAGGGAATTGGTCGCCCGGAGCTTCTTCTCGGCTGCCACCGCCTTGGGGAGGAGCGACTTCACGTCCTCTTCGTCGAAGAGGATCTGCCTTTGTAGATTGCTTTCCTCGACGAAGTCGCGGTCGATGACGCGCAGCGTGCCGACGCCGGCGCGGACCAGGAGCGACGCCTGCACCGTCCCCAGGGCGCCGCAGCCGACCAGGACCGCGCGCGACGCCATCAGGCGGGCCTGCCCCTCGCGCCCGATCTCCTCGAACAGCACCTGGCGGGAGTAGCGCGCCGGCACGTCGACCGCCGGCTGCTCCCTCCCGTCCTTCGTTCCGGATGTCACGCTGCGTCTCCTGCCGCTGAAATAGAAAAACCTCTTCGAGACGACGTCGAAGAGGTTCGGGGGAACGACTCCTTCGCCTTCCGTCTCTCATCTGCCGAGGCTGATGAGCCCCGCAGGAGTTGGCACCGGGGTTCCCGTACCGGGATCGGTTGCCGTGGGATCGTCGGGCCTGTCCCTCCCCCACTCTGGATAAGATGGAAGTGCTGGATTGTATTTTTTAGTGCGCGGCCGCCCTCCTCGAAGATGAAGACCCTGGAAAATTACCACGCGTTCCGGAACCTGTCAACCTGCGTCGCGCGGCGCGGAACGCGGGCGGCCCCTGGCGTTGCGCATGGTGAATCAGGGTGGGCGCCGGGCTCCGATCCTTGATCGGCTTTCCGACCGGTCGGTAAGTCTGTTATACTCCGCGTCCGTTCTGGGGTCACGCCCCTGATGACGACTCCGGCGCAGGCGGGAAAGATGACGTTGCACCATATGGCACTCGGGATGCAGAGTGGCCCGAAAGCTGTTGACGCCGTGCAGTTTGCCCCGTATATCAACCGGCACGTATGACGTAGGGGGATCTTCGTGTCACACCGAATCACCATCTTCGACACGACCTTGCGGGACGGCGAGCAGTCGCCCGGCTGCAGCATGAACCTGGAGGAAAAAATCCGGATGGCCCGCCAGCTCGACGCCCTCGGGGTGGACGTCATCGAGGCGGGGTTCCCGATGGCGTCCGAGGACGACTATCGTGCGGTGCACGCCGTGGCCAGGGAGGTCCGGCGCCCGGTGATCGCCGCGCTGGCGCGCACCACGCGGGACGACGTGGAGCGCGCCTGGCGGGCCATCGAGCCTGCGGCGCGCCCGCGCCTTCACACCTTCATCGCCACCTCCGATCTGCACATGCAGCACAAGCTCAGGAAGTCGCGCGCCGAGGTCCTCGACATGGCGGGGGAGGCGGTGCGCCTGGCGAAATCGTTCACGCCCGACGTCGAGTTCTCCGCGGAGGACGCGACACGCAGCGACCCGGGCTTCCTGTGCGAGGTCGTCGAGACGGCAATCGGGGCCGGTGCGACGACGATCAACGTCCCCGACACGGTCGGCTACACCACGCCGACCGAGTTCCAGACGATCATCCGCGCCCTCCGCGAGAAGGTCCGCGGCATCGAGCGGGCGGTCCTGTCGGTGCACTGCCACAACGACCTCGGGCTGGCGGTCGCCAACTCGCTCGCCGCGGTCGAGGCCGGCGCGCGGCAGGTCGAGTGCACGGTCAACGGCATCGGCGAGCGGGCGGGGAACGCCTCCCTGGAAGAGCTCGTGATGGCCCTGTATGTCAGGCGCGACATCCTGCCGTTCACCACCGGGATCGCGACCACCGAGATATACAAGTCGAGCCAGCTGCTGTCGAGCATCACCGGCGTCCACGTGCAGGCCAACAAGGCGGTGGTGGGCAAGAACGCCTTCGCCCACGAGGCGGGGATCCACCAGGACGGGGTCCTGAAGGAGCGGCGGACCTACGAGATCATGACGCCCGAGTCGGTCGGCATCAAGACCAACCGGCTGGTGCTGGGCAAGCATTCCGGCCGCCACGCGCTCGGACGGAAGCTCGCCGATCTGGGCTACCCGCTGTCGCGCCCCGACCTGGATCGCGCCTACGCGCGCTTCATCGAGATCGCCGACCAGAAGAAGGAGATCTTCGACGAGGACCTGATCGCCATCGTGCACGACGGCATGAAGGACGTCCCGGAGGTGTTCCGGCTGAAGATGCTGCAGGCGACGGCCGGCAGCCAGAAGCCGTCCACCGCGACCGTCATCCTGGAGACCGAGGGGCGCGAGAAGGTGGCCTGCGCCGTCGGCGACGGTCCGGTGGCGGCGGCCTACACCGCGATCGATCAGATCATCGGCTGCCGCGGCCGCCTGCTCGACTATTCGATCCGGGCCGTCTCGCGCGGGCGCGACGCCATCGGCGAGGTGTCGGTGCACGTGGACTTCAGCGGCCGCTCGTTCACCGGCAAGGCCGCCTCGACCGACGTGGTCGATGCGAGCGCCCGGGCCTACCTGCACGCGGTCAACAAGGCGCAGCGCCTGGCGCGCGCCCTGGACGCGGCCGAGGTCTCTCCCGTACTGCCGCGCGTGGCCGGGGTGCCGGCCGATCGCGCCCAGGTGGCGGGGGCCCGGGAGGACGAGAAGGAGGAGACGGTGGGCGGCCCCCTGCGGGTCGCCGACTCGGAAGGCCGTATTCGACTGATTCACCTCGTATAGCGCAGGCCGGTCCGGCCTCAGGATCAGTCGGACCGCGACACCTGCGCTTTACTTTTTTGGACTCCGGCCCGCGGTTCTTTCTGCCGCCGGTGGGGGAGGCCACGACGGGCCCGTCCCGTGGTGGCCGCCGGCGGCAGGAACGACCGCGGCGCGGAGGGAGAGAAGGGGCCATGAGAGGCAGGGCGCACGTCCATTCGAGGGCCGGCATCACGAGCGACGAGATCGTCCCGCTCCGCTGCCAGAACACCGATGACCCCGGCGAGCTGGGGAAGCACGCCCTCGTCGGGATCGACGCCGGGTTCCCGCAGCGCGTCTGCCGGGGAGACATCCTGGTGGCAGGCTCGGACTTCGGCTGCGGGTCGGCGCGCGAGCACGCGGTCTGGGCGCTGCGGGGCGCGGGGATCGCGGCGGTCGTGGCGCGCTCGTTCTCCCGCGCCTTCTTCCGCAACGCCCTGAACAACGGCTTTCTCGTCCTGGAGTGCCCGGCGGCCGTCGAGCGCACCGTAACCGGGGATCTCCTCGAGATCGACCTCCAGAACAGCGCGGTGAGGAACCTGACGACGGGGGAGGCGTTCAGGTTCGTGCCGTTCACCCCGTTCGCCATGGAGGTTCTGGAGGCGGGCGGCCTCCTGCCTTACGTCCTGAGACAGACGACGGGGGCGTCGAGTGCCTGAGAAGACGCGCGGACGCGTCGTCCTTCTGCCGGGCGACGGCATCGGCCCGGAGGTCGTGGCCGAGGCGGCGCAGGTGCTGCAGGCTGTGGCGCGGCGCTCCGGGCTGGCCCTGGAGCTCGTGGAGCACCCGGCCGGCGGGGCGGCGATCGATCGGGCGGGGGAGCCGCTGCCCCAGGCGACGCTGAGCGCCGCGCGCGGCGCCGACGCGGTGCTCCTGGGGGCCGTCGGGAGCCCGGCCTACGACGGGCTTCCCCGGGAGAAGCGGCCCGAGCAGGCGCTTCTGGGGCTCAGGAAGGGGCTCGGGGTGTTCGCGAACCTGCGCCCGGTGCGGCTGCATCAGGCCCTGGAGGAGGCGTCGCCGCTTCGGGCCGAGATCGTGCGCGGCACGGACATCCTGATCGTGCGCGAGCTGACCGGCGGGCTCTACTTCGGCTCGCCGCGCGGCATCGAGGGTCAGGGAGACGCCCGGCGGGCGCGGAACACGATGGCCTACTCGGCCGGGGAGATCCGGCGCATCGCCAGGGTGGCGTTTCTGGCGGCCCGCGCGCGACGGAAGAAGGTGACCTCGGTGGACAAGGCGAACATCCTGGAGGTCTCGCAGCTCTGGCGCGAGGTGGTGGTGGAGACGTCGCGGGAATTCCCCGACGTGCGGCTCGAGCACCTGTTCGTGGACAACGCCGCCATGCAGCTCGTCGCCCGGCCGCGGGACTTCGACGTGATCCTGACCGAAAACCTGTTCGGGGACATCCTGAGCGACGAGGCCGCCATGCTGGCCGGAAGCATCGGGATGCTGCCGTCGGCGAGCCTGGGCGACGGGCCCGGCCTGTACGAGCCGGTCCACGGGTCGGCCCCCGACATCGCCGGGCGCGGCGTGGCGAACCCGCTCGCCGCGATCCTGTCCGTGGCGATGCTCCTGCGCCACTCGTTCGGTCGCGAGGCGGACGCCGGGCGGATCGAGACGGAGGTCGCCCGCGTCCTTCAGGAGGGGGCGCGCACCGCCGACCTGGCACGCCCTGGCGAGACCGTGCTGTCGACGAGCGCCATGGGGGAGAGGGTCCGGCGAGCCCTCGAGACCGCGCCCGCCGCCGGAGGGACACGATGAGGCCGGACGGCTCGAAGACGGCCGGAGGGACGGTGGTGCCGATGAAAGACCGGATCGAGGCGCGCGTGTCGGCCGAGGCGGCACCGCGCGCGGTCGGGACGCCGGCGCCGCAGCGCGCCGCGGAGGCCCCGGCGGCCGACCTCGAGATGCGGGGGGCGAAGATCCTGATCGAGAGCCTCCTGCGCGAGGGTGTCGACACCATCTTCGGGTACCCGGGCGGCGCCATCCTGCACGTCTACGACGAGCTGGCGCACGCGCGCGACCGGATCGGCCACGTCCTGGTGCGCCACGAGCAGGGAGCCGTGCATGCCGCCGAGGGGTACGCGCGATCGACGGGCAAGGTGGGGGTCGTCATGGTGACGTCGGGGCCCGGCGCCACCAACTGCGTCACCGGGCTGGCCAACGCGCTGATGGACTCGACGCCGATCGTCTGCATCACCGGCCAGGTGCCGACGCACCTGATCGGCAACGACGCCTTCCAGGAGGCGGACGTGGTCGGCATCACGCGCCCCTGCACCAAGTACAACTATCTGGTCAAGGACGTCCGCGACCTGGCGCGGGTGGTCAAGGAGGCGTTCCACATCGCCCGCACCGGGCGCCCCGGCCCGGTGGTCATCGACCTGCCCAAGGACGTCACGGCGGCGAAGACGACGTTCGTCTGGCCGGAGGCGGTCGACCTGCCTTCCTACCGGCCCGCGGGCAAGGGGGATCCCGAGAAGGTCCGGCAGGCGGTCGCCATGATGGTGGCCGCGGAGCGGCCGATCCTGTACGTCGGCGGCGGTGTGGTGAACGCCGACGGCGCCGCGGCGCTGGCGGCCCTGGCCGAGGCCCTCAACCTTCCCGTCACGCCGACCCTGATGGGGCTCGGCGCCTTCCCCAGCGCCCACCCCAACTGCCTCGGCATGCTCGGCATGCACGGCACCTACGCCGCCAACATGGGGGTGTCGAACGCCGATCTCCTGGTCGCCGTCGGAGCGCGCTTCGACGATCGCGTCACCGGGCGGCTGAAGGACTTCGCGCCGCACGCCAGGGTCGTGCACGTCGACGTGGACGCCTCGTCGATCAACAAGAACCGGGTGGTCGAGGTCGGCATCGTCGGCGACGCCAGGAGCGTCCTCGAGCAGATGCTCCTGTGCCTGGATCGCGACATGCGGCTCGAAGGCCCGCCGCCGCGCGAGGCGTGGTGGGCGACGCTGCGCGGCTGGTCGTCGCAGCACCCGTTCCGCTACCGGAGGCGCAGGGACGTCATCATGCCGCAGGCGGTGATCGAGGAGCTGCACCGGCTGACCAAGGGGGACGCCATCGTGACCTCCGACGTCGGGCAGCACCAGATGTGGGTGGCGCAGTACTACGGCTTCAAGCGCCCGCGACAGTGGCTGAACTCGGGCGGGCTGGGGACGATGGGATACGGCTTTCCGGCGGCGATCGGGGCGGCGAAGGCCCATCCAGGCCGGCCGGTCGTCTGCGTCACCGGCGACGGCTCGTTCCAGATGTGCATCCAGGAGATGGCCACCGCCGTCCAGGAGAAGGTGAACGTCAAGGTGGTCGTGATCAACAACAACTACCTCGGCATGGTGCGCCAGTGGCAGGAGCTGTTCTACTCCCGCACCTACAGCGAGGTCGGCATGGAGTGGCTTCCCGACTTCGTCAAGCTGGCGGAGGCGTACCACGCCCGGGGGTTGCGCGCCACGGTGCCCGGGGAGCTGCGGCCGGTCCTCGAGCAGGGGCTTGCGACCCCCGGGCTCGTGGTGCTCGACATGATCGTCTCCCAGGAGGAGAGCGTCTACCCGATGGTCCCGGCCGGGGCGTCGCTGCAGGAGATGGTGCTGGAGCCGCCCGACGACGGCTCCGAGGACCCGGAGCCGAGGGATCTGGCATGAACGGCGAAGGCGGCGCGCGGCACATCCTGTCGATCCTGGTCGAGAACCGCTTCGGCGAGCTCTGCCGCATCGTCGGGCTGTTCTCGGGGCGGGGCTACAACATCGACTCGCTGTGCGTGGCGCCGACCCCCGACCCCGCCTTCTCGCGCATCATCCTGACCACCAACGGGAACGATGCGATCATGGAGCAGATTATCAAGCAGGTCGGCAAGCTCGTGCGCGTCCTCGAAGTTGCCGACCTCAACGAGGTCGATCACGTCGAGCGCGAGATGGCTCTCCTGATCGTCAAGACCAGGAACCCGGCCGAGCGCCAGGAGGTGCTGAACCTGGTCGGCGTGTTCCGCGCCAAGGTGATCGACATCGCCCCCGACGCCATCACCGTCGAGACCACCGGGAGTCAGGACAAGGTGGACGCGCTCCTGGGGCTGCTGAAGCCGCTCGGCATCCAGGACATCGTGCGGACCGGGGCGGTGGCGATCCCGCGGATCAGCGCGGCGCGGGGACGTGACGAGACGAGGGGGCCGGAGCTCGTGGTGCCGGAGGCGGACAGCGCGGTTTGATGCAAAGGAGCACTCGTGGCTGAAGGAAAGCTGAACATCTATTACGACCGGGACGCCGAGCAGGAGCGTCTCGAGGGGAAAAAGATCGCCATCCTGGGATACGGCAGCCAGGGGCACGCGCACGCCCTCAACCTGAAGGACGGGGGTCACCGCGTCGCCGTCGGGCTGCGGCCGGACAGCGCCTCGCGCCAGAAGGCGCAGGCGGCGGGCCTCGAGGTGATGGACACGGCGGAGGCGGCTCGCTGGGGGGACATCGTCATGATGCTGGTCCCCGACGAGCTGGCGCCGGAGACGTACGAGAGGGAGGTCGCGCCGGGGCTCACCAGAGGCAAGAGCTTCGCCGTCGCCCACGGCTTCTCGATCCATTTCAGGAAGATCGTCCCGCCGAAGGACGTGAGCGTGTTCATGGTGGCGCCCAAGGCCCCCGGGCACCAGGTGCGGAACGAGTTCACCAAGGGGACCGGCGTGCCGATGCTCCTGGCGGTGCACCAGGACCCGTCAGGCGACACGAAGGCCGTGGCCCTGGCGTACGCCTGCGCCATCGGCGGCGGCCGCGCGGGCGTCATCGAGACCACGTTCAAGGACGAGACCGAGACCGATCTCTTCGGCGAGCAGGCGGTCCTGTGCGGCGGGTTGACGGCCCTCATCACGGCGGGCTTCGAGACGCTGGTCGAGGCCGGCTACCCGCCGGAGATGGCCTACTTCGAGTGCCTGCACGAGATGAAGCTCATCGTCGATCTGGTCTACGAGGGGGGGATCCAGAACATGCGCTACTCGGTCAGCAACACCGCCGAGTACGGCGACCTGACGCGCGGCCCCCGGATCGTCACCGACGAGACGCGCAAGGTGATGCGTGCGATGCTCGCCGACATCCAGTCGGGGAAGTTCGCCGACGAGTGGATGGCCGAGCACAAGGCCGGCAAGCCGAACTTCAAGAGACTGGAGGGGGCGGGGAAGGAGCACCTCATCGAGCGCGTCGGCGAGAGGCTGCGCGGCATGATGCCGTGGCTCGGCAAGAACCGCCTGGTCGACAGGAGCAGGAACTGATGGGCCAGGATCTGATGGCGGCGGGGCTTCTGGCGTCCCGCCTGCACGCGGGGCGGGAGACCCACTCCCATTGGGTCTGGGTCAACGGCGGGTTCGTGCGCTCGGAGGACTTGCGAGCGCACTACTTCTCCCACGCCCTGCATTACGGCAGCGGCGTGTTCGAGGGGATCCGCTGCTACGAGACCCCGTCCGGCCCGGCGGTCTTCCGCCTGCGCGATCACATGGAGCGCCTGCTGGCCTCGGCGAAGGTCTACGGGCTGGCCCTGGGCTTCGGGGCCGCGGACCTGTGCGCCGCGGCGCTCGAGACGGTGAGGCGGAACGGCGTGACGAACGGGTACATCCGGCCGCTGGCGTTTTTCGGCGAGGGACCGATCCACCTGACACCCGAGAGCCGCTGCCCGACCGAGGTGCTCATCGCCGTGCGCCCGCTCGGCGCCTACCTGGGGGACGACGGCCTGGCGCGCGGCGTCCGGGTCATCCTGTCGTCGTGGAAGAAATTCGATCGCACCATGCTGCCGTCCCACGTGAAAGGGTGCGGCCATTACACGAACTCGATCCTGGCGGCCCAGGAAGCGGCCGGGAAGGGGGCCGTCGAGGCGATCCTGCTGAACGCCGACGGCACGGTGGCCGAGGCGACGGGGGAGAACGTCTTCTTCGTCAAGGACGGCGCGCTGGTCACCAACGACCAGGCCTCCAACATCCTGCCCGGAATCACCCGCGACACGGTCCTGACTCTGGCGGCGGACGGCGGCATCCCCACGACCATCCGGGCCTTCCGGCCCGAGGATCTGTTCGCGGCCGACGAGGTCTTCATGACCGGAACGGCGGCCGAGGTCACGCCGGTCGCGGCGCTCGACGACCGCCCGCTCCCGCATCCCGAGGTCGGCGTCACGGCCCGCCTGCAGCGGGCCTACTTCGACAGCGTGCGCGGGCGGAACCCGCGGCGCGCCACGTGGCTGTCCCATGCCTGAGATCCTGAAGCCGATCCCGGCCCCGGTGCCGGAGTATGACGGCAAGGGGCGCGGCGAGTCGCTCCCCGCGACGGTCGAGATCTACGACACGACGCTGCGCGACGGGGCGCAGTCGGAGGAGATCTCCTACTCGGTCGAGGACAAGCTGAAGATCCTCCGGGCGCTCGACCGCCTCGGCGTGCATTTCGTCGAGGGGGGCTGGCCCGGCGCGAACCCGAAGGACCTGGAATTCTTCGCGCGGGCGGCGGGGGAGCCGCTGGCGCGCGCCCGACTGGTCGCCTTCGGCAGCACGCGCCGGGTGCGCGGGCGCGTCGACAGGGACCAAGGGCTCCTGGCCCTGCTGTCCGCCGGCACGCCGTGGGTGGCCCTGTTCGGCAAGGCATGGGACTATCACGTGCGCGAGGCGCTGCGCACGACGCTCGAAGAGAACCTGGCCATGATCTCCGAGAGCATCCGCTTCCTGAAGGAGGCGGGACGCCAGGTCATCTACGATGCGGAGCACTTCTTCGACGGCTGCCGATCGAACCCCGAATACGCGATCCTGACGATCCTGGCGGCGGCCGAGGCGGGGGCCGACCGGATCGTCCTGTGCGACACGAACGGCGGCGCCTTCCCCGAGCAGGTGCGCTCCGCGACCCTGGTGGCGCGCCACCGGCTGGGGGCGCCCGTGCCGCTCGGCATCCACGCGCACAACGACGGCGAGCTGGCGGTGGCCAACAGCCTGGCGGCCGTGACCGGCGGCGCCCGCCACGTTCAGGGGACGATCAACGGCTACGGAGAGCGCTGCGGCAACGCCAATCTGTGCTCCGTCATCCCGAACCTTGAGCTGAAGAAGGGGCTGTCCTGCCTGCCGCCGGATGGGCTTCAGCGGATCACCGCCACCTCGCGCTACGTCGCCGAGATCGCCAACCGCTCCCCCCAAAGCCACCAGCCATTCGTCGGCCGGAGCGCCTTCGCGCACAAGGCGGGGATCCACGTCAGCGCCATCGAGAGGTCCAGCCGCGCCTACGAGCACATCGACCCGGCCGTCGTCGGCAACACGACGCGCGTCCTGGTCTCCGACCAGATGGGATCGAGCAACGTCCTGAACCGGGCGCGCGCCATCGGCATCGATCTTTCGGGGCGGCCCGAAACCATGCGCGCCCTGGTCGAGCGCGTCAAGGCGCTGGAGTACAGGGGCTTCCAGTTCGAGAGCGCCGAGGGGTCGTTCACCCTCCTGGTCCTCGAGGCCCTGGGGAAGAGGCCGCGCTACTTCGAGCTGGTCGACTACCGGGTCCTCCTGACGGCTTCGGGGGCGCCCGAGGCGACCGTGCGCGTGCGCGTCGGCCAGGAGGAGATCCACGCGGTCAGCCTGGGCGTCGGCCCCGCCCACGCCCTCGACCAGGCGCTGCGCAACGCCCTGGCCGGCGCCTACCCGGAGATCCGCGATCTGCGCCTCATCGATTTCAAGGTGCGCATCCTCGACGGGCACGACGGCACCGCCGCCCGCACCCGCGTGCACGTCGAGATGGGAGACGGCGAGCGGATCTGGGCCACGACCGGCGTCGATCCGAACATCATCGCCGCGACGCTCCACGCCATCGTCGAGAGCTACGAATACGGCCTTCTGCTGCGACGGTCGGCGGGCCTCCTGCCGGCCGGCTCGCTGCAGGCCGGTCCGCCCGGAGCGGAGGCCGGGAGCGAGGCGCAGGTCGGAGGGGCCAGCGCCGGTTCGGGCGAAAACGTCAGCCTCCAGCCGCGCGGCGAAGGGCGCCTGCCGATCGTCATCCTGCACGAGGTCGATCCAGGACGTTCCGAGATCGGAGCCTGAGATCCATGGAACCCAGCCGTGGCCCACGACGTTTAGCCTTACGCCGACCGGGGACCCTCAAGCGTCAGCATGCAGTACGGCGAACGCTCGAGACCTGACCCTCACCCCGCACTTCCCCCCACACAAACTGACGCGCCCGGTCGGCGCCTGTCCGCCCGGGCTACTGGGTCCATCGCGACGACGCTATAGTGCCGTGTGCTTGTCGCCGTCAGCCGCATCGGCGTATATTGACCGACAAGAGGCTTCATCTGAGCCGTGGTAGGAAGATGGCCCGAGTGCACGTACTCATCCTCGTGATGGCCTTAATCGCAGGTCTGTCATGCGAACAGTTTTCGGCCCGCAGGGAAGGTCCGGCCGATTTTCAGACGTATGTCGCTCAGGTGCAAAAGCTCGGCATGACAGAGAGCGCCCAAGGTGACCTGTCCATGGTTGCCAATATCAGGACCGGCGGCACGCTCTTGACCTTCGTCAAGGACGACCTCACCGGCACCTACGAACGAAGTTATATGGGCACAGCCTGCCCGGTTCCTGGTGCCAACCTGGAGCGAGTCAAAGAGTGGCAGACTGAACTACAGAAGCGAGTAGAACGCGACATGCCCATTCTCCGCCAATTAGCCGATCGTGACGCGTCGGGTTTCGTTTCGACCGCTGAAGGTCGGGAATTCAGAGAGCTGTTCGAGTTCGGCTACTTGGCGGCGCAGATTGTGAAGTCCGAGGCTGCGCCAACTTCAGTATTGGCCCGATCCGGGCGCGTGGCCGAGCATGAGGTAGCGGCTCGGGTGGCGGAATACAACAGGCTAGCCAATCGGTTGAACCAATCTTCAGAGTTCACGGTTCCCGTGGTAGAACTGACTGGGTTAGAGGCGCGAGCGGCAGGATCAGGCTAGGCATCTAAGTAGGGACGGCGTCGGCTAACCACCCACTGCAGGCCGACGGCGGGCGGCAGGTACGGGGTTGAAGTCACGAAGGCGTACGCCCGCCGCGGCTGAGCGGGAGCGTTAGATGTTCTGGTCCAATTGATGTGAATGGTCGAATGAGTACACTTCGCACCTGTATCTTCGGCATTCTATTGGGCGCGGTGTCGAGCTTCCTTTGCTTGCCAGACGACGTCTGGGCGTCCGAGGACCCGAATGAACTACTCGCTCAAGGTGCGCAGCCTTCCGAAACACCTTCTGATCGTCGCCACTACTGGCAATCGATGCCGGGCGGCGGGTTTCTCTCGGTCGCCTTTGCCGAACAGGGCAGTCCGGAGAGTCACGACCGGTTGGACGGGTTCAGACTGAGCTGGGGAGGCTGGGAAGAAGATCCCTACAAACGCGGCTTCTCGAGACCCTTCCCGAGCGCTTTCGGCCCATATTTCTGGTTGAGTGAGAGTGATAGCAGCGAGCAAGAGATCTGGACCGCTGGGTTGGGAGGTGACCTCTCATTCTTAACTCTGGGTCCGGTCCGTATATTTAGCAGATTCAGCCTGGGGTCGGCGTACCGCACTAAAGAGCCGGACCACGGCATCGGTGGAGTAGCAGGCCTAGGGCTTGGTTCTGGGCTATGGCTTGGTCCCAAATGGCAAGTAGTTGTTGCGGCAGATAGAGAATTCTATTTTCCAGCACCAGACAGCACGAGGGTTGTCATTGAGCTCCGCTGGTTTAGTGGACGGTTGCCATTTCCGTTGGCAGAATGAAACGATCGATACGACATCTAACTACCGGTTGAAGCCGCCGGATCCGCGCGTCACGCCGCTTGCAGTAAGACGCCAGCGTCGCGCCACGCGCGCCGCAGCTTAGCCGCGGCGTTGGGCAGACCTCGTAGTGGGCAGTCCAAGTAACCGCGGGAGGAAGTGCTTGATTCAAGGGTTGACGCGTCCCGGTCGAATCATTCATGCACTCGTCAGTATGCTCGTCATCGCTGGATGTCGCGGCGAACTCAAGGGGTCCCAGCTTGTTACACCATCTGGCCGGACGTACGAAGTCTTCTCGAAGCAGACCACGGTTGTCAGCGATGGAAGCATCCTCATACTGAAATATCGTGCTTCTGCTGCAAATGACCCGATCGAGTTCAACCGTGCGGCTGATGAGCTCGTAGAGCTACTCAAGCCCGAGGCCGAGCAAGGTGGACAGAGCATGATTGCGATTTTGGCTGTCGTGAGCGGGACTCAGGTCGGTCCGGTGACTCGCATGAAGCACTTTGGAGTCACGTACCGCAAGCAGGCAGACGGTACCTGGCGGAAGTCTGCACCGACGCCGAAATGAGCGCGCTGCCCAACTACCCGCTGCAGCCGCCGGCGGGCGGCATGTGCGCGGTGGTTTCATCGGCGACATGCACCCGCCGCGGCTGAGCGGGAGCGTTGGGCGGACTCAGAGGAGGCATGACATACAGTGGCGATTACCAGGGCGGCCGCGTTCTCAGCTGGGATCGGCTCCATTCTCCTTACAGCATGTGGAGCGCTTACGGGCCCGGATGACCTGATCGTCAGGCAGTGCAAACCGCGCGCATGATGATCGAGGAGAAGAGGGCCGATGCTTCAAGGTACGCGGGAATGCTGTTCGTGAAGGATCTTCCCTCCAGTCTTAGGTTCCAGGGTTGCTCTACGCCTATGTTCACCCGGATCATCTGGACCTCATCTTGGCGCGCAACCCGGACTGGAATGTGGGAGGCCGTATCTGGGCGAAGGACCACCGGCCGCATGAGGACAAGGCAACGCGCTATCCGGAGATCTGCTTTTTCGACTACAACAATGACACCCCAGAGGGTCCAGGCAACATCAACTGAGACCGATCAAGGCGCCCGACAACCCGCTCCAACCGCTGGCGGGCGGCAGGTTGGGTGGCCGCATCACACGGGGTATCCGCCAGCCGCGGCTGACCGGGAGTGTTGGGCGGCGACGAAGAGGACAAGATGACAGGTCGTGGCGTCGAGCTATCGCCGCAAACCTATGCACGGATAGGCGGGGCGCTTTATTTGATCATCATTGCTGCCGGCCTGATGGGTGAGCTGCTCGTCAGGGATAAGCTCGTCGTGCCCGGCGACGCAACGGCCACCCTCGACAACATCAGGTCCTTTGAGTTTCTCTGGCGCCTTGGTATCGCGGCCAACCTGTTTCATCTGGCGTGCTCGGTTGCACTCGCGCTCGTCTTCTATGTGCTGCTGAGGCCCGTCAGTCGGGATCTTGCGCTACTGGCCGTGCTGTTCAATGTGGTCGCAATTACTCTCGAGTCCGCCAGCAAGCTGTTCCTCCTTCCATCCTTGTTCGTATTGGGTAAAGCGTCCTATCTGCAAGCCTTCACGCCAGAACAGCTTCACGTTCTTGCGTATCTCTCTAACAGGTCGCACACGTACGGGTTCAATATCAGCCTCATCTTTTTCGGATTCGAGTGCCTTCTACTTGGGTATCTAATTTTCAAGTCCCAATTTCTGCCCAAGATTCTTGGCATCCTGATGCAAATTGCGGGCGTGAGCTATTTGACGAACAGCTTTGCGCTGCTGCTGGCGCCCACACTCGTGAACATCGCCGTTCTGGTTCCGGCCTTTATCGCGGAACTGTCGCTTGCCCTGTGGCTCCTGGTGAGGGGTGTCAACGTGCAGAAATGGCAGCCGGACTAGGGGGCGTGGTTCGAGCGTGAACGAGTCGCCGCCCAACCAGCTGACCGGAGCTTAGCCGGAGCGTTGGGCGGGCCACCTGCCACGGTGGCAAGATTGGACCATCAAACATCTACGCGGAGCATACGAAATGGCCTCGATCAGATATTTCGTCACGGACGTCGACGCTGCGATAGCTTTTTATACGGAGAAATGTGGGTTTAAGCTCCAACAGAAGATGGGTCCGGCTTTTGCTTACGTTTCAAAGGACGACCTGACGCTGTGGCTCAGTGGGCCGCAGAGTTCAGCTGCTCGCCCTATGCCTGACGGACGACGGCCAGAGCCCGGCGGATGGAACCGGCTCGTTATCGAAGTCAAAGACCTGCCCGCGCGCGTCGCTCAAATGAAACAGGCTGGTGTCCACTTTCGCAATGACATCGTTGTCGGACCCGGGGGTAGGCAGATACTGGCCGAAGACCCGGATGGGAATCCTGTGGAATTGTTTGAGCCTGCTGCCGTGGCTCGCTGAGCGCTACCAAAGCGAGAAAGGGAGTGGCCGCTCGGACACGCGAGGTGTTGGCTGCCCGCCTGGAGCCGCGGTCGTCCAGCGACTTCCGGGCGCAGGGTGACGGTCCCGGCGGTCGCGACGGGAGACCGTTCCGGTGCTGGCTGCACACGTCCGCACGCTCTACCCGGCAGAATCCGCAGAAGACTTCTTGACCTGGGCCACCCGCCAGTCGTATGAGAAGGGACGATGTCGCCGCGCTTCCGGGCCCTCTCGTGGACGGCGGCCGCCTTTCTCGTGGCGGCGGCCGCTGGCGGAGCGCTGCCACGCGGCAGGCGATCCCCCCTGGTGGCCCCCGGACTGATCGGCTACATCTACATCAACGAAGGGACATCGGACCGCAACGTGGCGGCGGCGGGGAACGTCGTCTCGGGGCTGGCGGCGTTCGCCAACGGCTCGCTCGAAGTCCTGCCCGGGTCTCCCTGGAGCACGGGAGGGACGGGGCCGTCCGGGGCGGTGTTCGTGGCGTCGCCGCGCATCGGGATCAGCGCCGCCGGTGGACGGCTGGTCGTCGCGAACTGGGGGAGCGACGACATCGGGGTCTTCACGATCGCCGGGGACGGGGCGCTGCAGGCGGTGCCGGGTTCTCCCTTTGCCTCCGGAGGATCGCGACCCGAGGGGGTCGCCCTCACGCCCGACGGCCGGTTCCTCTTCGTCGGGCATTCCGAGAGCCGCACGATCGTGCCGTTCGCGGTGGACGGCAGCGGGGGCCTTGCCAGGCTCGATCCCGTCGACGTCGAGTCGGCGCCCAACGGCATGACGGTCACGCCGGATGGGCGCTTCCTTCTCGCCACGCTGCCCGCGCTGGGGCGGATCGCCGTCCTGGGAATCGCCCACGACGGCGGGCTGGCGCCGGTTCCGGCCTCCCCCTTCGCGACCGATGCCGGGACCGCGGATGGGATCGCGCTCGGCCGGGGGGGGGCCTCGGCCTACGTCGCCGACGCCGACCCCGCCGGGTTCAAGCTCAGCCTCTATTCCCTGGGTGAGGACGGGGCGCTCCGTTCAACGCCGGGCTCGCCATTCGGCGCCCCTGGCGGGAGCGCCAACATCCTGCACCTCTTCCCCGATGGTGGCCTGCTCGCCGCCACGCTCGTGAACCAGAACCGGATCGCCAGCCTCGTCATCGGGGCCGACGGCAGGCCGGTCCCCGCTCCCGGCTCGCCGTTCCAGAACGCGCCTCTCGGCCTGGCGCCGACCGGCATGGCGTCCGATCCGCTCGGGCGCCTGTTGTACGTCGCGAACGCGCTCTCGGGGACGGTCTCGGTCTTCCGTCCCAATCCGGATGGCCGCCTCGAGGTGGCGGCCGACAGCGTGCGCACGACGGTCAACGGGCTCCCCCTGGCCGGCGTGGCGTTCGCGCCGGCCGGGGATCAAGACCTGGACGGCGTCGAGGCCCCTTCGGACAATTGTCTCGCCGTCGCGAATCCATCCCAGGCGGACGGCGACGGCGACGGACGGGGGGACGCCTGCGACAACTGTCCCGCCGTCGCCAACCCGGGGCAGCGCGATCAGGACGGCGACCGATTGGGGGACGCCTGCGACGACGACCGGGACGGCGACGGGATCGCCGACCTCGCGGACGTCTGCCCCGCCGCCGCCGACCCGGAACAGACCGATGCAGACGGCGACGGCCAGGGCGATCCCTGCGACAACTGCCCCGCGGCACCGAACCCGGGGCAGGAGGACGAAGACGGCGATCGCGAAGGGGACGCCTGCGCCCGGCCGTTCGTCCGCATCGGCCGGCTGTACGTCCTGACCAACGCTCTCCAGAACTCGCTCGCCGCGTGGGAGGTCGACACCCTCGGGAGACTCAGGCGCCTCAAGGGCTCGCCGTTCCCGACCGGTGGCAGCGGGCCGGCCGGCTCGACCTTTTTCGCTCCGCCGCGCCTGGCGCTCGCGCGTCTCGCGCCGCCCACCCTGTTCGCGACCAACGAGGGGAGCCACGACGTCAGCGCCTTCCGCCTGGAGCCCGATGGGACGCCGGTCCTCGCCTCCGGGTTCCCCCGCGAGGTGGGCGGGTTCTCCCCGACGGCGGTGGCGGTGCATCCGAGCGCTCTCTACCTCGCCGTCGGGCTGCAGGGGCGGATTTCCTTCCTGCAGATCCAGTCGTTCAACCTCAACCTGATTCAGATTCCCCGCTCTCCCGCTCCGGTCCCCGGAAGGGTGAGCGGCATGGCGTTCCCGGCGCACGGGGGGTTCATCGAGGTCTCCCTGCCGGACTTCGGCGGGGCGCGGGCTCTGGATTTTCACGAGCCGTTTCCCATCCTCCCCGATTCGCTGGTCGGGAATCCCGGTGGCACGGCGGCCGGCCTGGCGTGGAACGCCTCGGGGAACCGGATGTATCTGGCCAGCTCCTCGAACGGCCCCGCAATCGTCGGGGCGTTCGCCGTCGATCCGAACGGGCGCTCGCGTCCCTTGCTGCGTTCTCCCCTGAGCGGCGGGGGATTGGACTCCAACGGCGTGATCGTGTCGCCCCGGGACCGGTTCCTGTACGTCTCGAACCAGGGGAACAACTCCGTCTCCGGCTTCCGTCTGGACGCGTCCGGCGCCATGGCCGAGATGCGGGGGACGCCGTTCTCCAACGCCCCGCTCGCCCGCGTCCCCGTCGGCATGGCGATCGATTCCCTGGGACGCTTCCTGTTCGCGGCGAACGACGGGTCGAACGGCGTCTCCGTCTTCCGCATCGGGACGGATGGTGCGCTCGAGCCGACCGGCCCCGCCGAGAAGACCGGGGCGACCGGCGGGCGGCCGCTCGGCGGCATCGTGTTCGTCCCCTCGGGGGACGAGGACGGCGACGGCATCGACGCCTACGTCGACAACTGCCAGGGCGTCGCGAACCCGAACCAGGCGGACACCGACGTGGACGGGGCGGGGGACGCCTGCGACACGTGTCCCGCGCTTTCGAACCCCGGGCAGGCGGACTCCGACGGCGACGGAGCCGGCAACGCCTGCGACCCCGATCCCGACGGCGACGGCCTCCTGGCCCCCCTGGACACCTGCCCGCTCGATTTCGATCCGCTGGAAACGGACGCCGATCTCGACCAGGTCGCGGACGTCTGCGATGCGTGCCCGGGGGACCCGATCAACGACGTCGATCGGGACGGGAGCTGCGCCACGATCGACAACTGTCCGAGAATGGCCAACCCGCTGCAGGAGGACATCGACCTGGACCATGTCGGCAACGCCTGCGACAACTGTGTGGCGGTGTACAACCCGGACCAGGCGGACGTGGATCATGCCGACGGCGGGGACGCCTGCCAGAAGGGATTCCAGCAGGAGGGTTTCCTCTACCTCAACGGTCTGTCGCCCCTGAACCAGGCGGCCGGTTTCGAGACCAAGGCGACCGGGACGCTCCTGCCGTTGCCCGGATCCCCCTACCTGACACTCGGATCGGGGAGACAGGACAACCCGCCCCCTTCGTCCGCCCCCGGGCTGGCCTTCGCCCGTCGAGGCGCGCATCTCGTGGCGCTCAATCCGCTCTCACGCTCGGTGACGGTCTTCGATCTCGCCGGCTCCGGGGTTCTCTCACCGGGGATCGGATCCCCCTACGCCGTGCCGCTCGACGAGGCGCTGGGGCTCTCGATCGACCCGGCGGGGGAGACGCTCTACGTCGCCGGCCGCGAGCCGGGGGTTCCCGAGGGGGGGGCCGGCGTCCTGGTGCCGTTCGCCGTGGCGCGATCGGGGAGGCTGACCCCGCTGTCTGTGGCGCCGACCCCGATCGGCGGGGTCCCCGATGGCATGGACCTGGCGCCCGACGGGGCCCTTCTCGCCGTGGCCCTGCCGGACGAAGGGAAGGTGGCGCTCTTCGCCGTCAGGGAGCCGGGGGGGCTCGAGGCGGTCCCCGGATGGCCGGCGGCCGTCGCCGGGATCGAGCGACCGGGGCCGGTCGCTTTCCTGCCGCACGCCGTGCAGCCGGCAGCGCCGCCCGGAGCCCCCGACGCGGGTTGGCTCCTTGCCGTGGGGCAGGCGCCTCCCGGGACGGCGGTGGTGACCCTGGTGGTCGCGGCCCCGGGCGGGCCGCTGGGTGTCTCGTCGCTCGACCTGGGACGGGTGGGGGGGACGCTGGGCATCGCCCCGGACGAGGAGAAGGACCGCCTGTTCGTTTCGCTCCCCGGGATCGACGCGGTGGCGGCGATCGAGGGGGCGGCCGCCGGATCCCCGCGGCTCGCGCCGGGATCTCCGTTCCTTCTCGGCGCTGGCGCCGACTCGCCTGCGGGGCTCGCCCTTGGACCGTCCGGCCGGAGGCTCCACGTGGTCTTCCGCGGCTCGAACACCATCACGACGCTCGGCGTCGCGGACGATGGCCGGCTGATTCCGCCCCAGGTCCCGCCCGTCACAACCGGCATCCTCGCCGCCAATCCGTCCGCCGGGGTCCTGGTCCTCTCCTCCCTCGACGAGGACGGCGACGGGGTGGGCCCGTTCCAGGACAACTGTCCGGCGGATCCGAACCCGGGGCAGGAGGACGGAAACTCCGACGGCGCGGGCGATGCCTGCCAGGTGACGGTGGCGCTCGACCCGATCGTCCCGGCGAGGTTCGCCGCCGCGATCGAGGGGGATCCGGTTCCGGTCCTGGCGGCCGGCGCGCGGGTGGCCGATCCGGACGGCCAGCCTCTGCGGGGGAGGGCGATCCTGGCGACGCGCGAAGAGCGTCTCCTGGTCCTTCTGGAAGCGGCCAGCTCGGAGGCATCGAGCGACGCCGTCGACTGCGGCCGCGGCCTCCCCCTGGAGGAACGTCCGGGAGAGGGGCTGGCGTACCTGAACGCCTCCGTGGGAGAGCCGACGCTCGTCGACCAGGACCTGATCCTGGCGTGCAACGACGGCATCCAGGACTACGAGATCGCGGCCGGCGCCTGCGGCAGCGAAGGGCAGTTCTTCGGGCCGACGCTCCCCCTTCACGGTCTCGGGCAGCCCGCCACGGCCTGCGCCCGCACCATCGTCGATCCGTTCCGTCGATTCAACCTGCGCATCGACTCGATCGAGCCCGCACGCGCCATTCTCGCCGCCGAGCAGGACGTCACCCGGATCAAGGTGGACTACTCGGAGTCGGCGCTGCCGGGTCCGGTCCCTCTGGCGGCGCTCGGAACGGCCCCCGATCCGGGACTCGAGGTGACGCTGTCCCTTTCCGCCACGAACGGCGGGACGCCCGAGGTGTTCGGCCGGCGCGATGTCCTCTGGCGGGGCGAGACGCTCCTGGTATTCGGCCATTCGCCCGTGGCGGCCCGGCCGGACGCCGCCGTCGTCGAGTGCAGCTCCCCCCTGGGTACGGAGGTGGCCCTCGACGGATCCGGGTCGTTCGATCCCGACGGCGGGCCGCTCGAGCACCTGTGGCTCCTGGAGCAAGACCATGGAGACGTGCGCCCGGTTGCCTCCGGGGAGCGCGCCATCGTCCTGCTGTCCCTGGGCCAGCACGGCCTGGTTCACCGCGTGCGCGGGACGGGCGGGCTCATCGACGAGGCCCGCTTCACCGTGACCGTCGCCGACACCCGGCCCCCGGTGGCCGCGGCCGTCGCGCGGCCGCCCGTCCTGTGGCCGCCCGATCATCGGCTCGTTCCGGTGCACATCGACCTCCAGGCGTCCGACACGTGCTCCCCGTCGATCGCCGTACGCCTGGAGAGCGCCACGAGCAGCGAGCCGGACGATGCCCCGGGAGGGGGCGACGGCCGCACGTCCGGGGACGTCCAGGAGGTCGATCCGGGGGACGACCGTGACGTGCTGCTGCGGGCCGAGCGCTCCGCCGCCGGACCGGGACGGGCGTACCGGCTCGGCTACGTGATCACCGACGCGGCGGGGCTCGAAAGCCGGCTTCAGGTTGAAATCACCGTTCCGCGCACCCTCAGGTAGCCCGCGGCCGCGCCACCGGCGAGAGCAGGGTAGAATGGCGTCTCTCTGTCACAGGAGGCCGTGTCATGGTGAAGACCTTGTCGACCATGCTGGAGCTGGGCACCGGGGCGCCGGATTTCAGCCTGCCCGATGTCGTCTCCGGCCGGACGATCTCCCTCAAGACGTTCGAGGACGCCAAGGCGCTCCTCGTGATGTTCATCTGCCGCCACTGTCCCTACGTCAAGCACGTCCAGGAGGAGCTGGCGCGCCTCGGGGCCGACTACCAGGCCCGGGACGTGGCGATCGTGGCCATCAGCTCGAACGACGCGTCGGAGTTCCCCGACGACCGTCCCGTGAGCCTGCGGGAGATGGCCGTCGCACTCGGCTTCACGTTCCCGTTCTGCCACGACGCGACCCAGGATGTCGCGAAGGCGTACACCGCCGCCTGCACGCCGGACTTCTTCCTCTTCGATGCCGCGAGACGGCTGGTCTACCGCGGGCAGCTGGACGACAGCCGCCCGGACAGCGGCCGCCCGGTGACCGGTCGCGATCTGCGGGCGGCGCTCGACGCTGTCCTCTCCGGTCGGCCGGTCGACGCCGACCAGAAGCCGAGCCTGGGGTGCAACATCAAGTGGAGATCGGGCAACGAGCCGGGTTATTTCCCGGTGCGGACGTAGACACTTGTCCGGGCCGGGGGGACAGCCCGCGGGGCCGTTGAGCGGCAGGAGGGCCCTGGTCTGCGGCGGCACGCAGGGGATCGGCAGGGCCTGCGCCTTCGAGCTGGCCCGTCTCGGCGCGCGGGTCACTCTCCTGGCGCGCGACGAGGCGCGCCTGCGCGCGGTGAGCGACGAGATCGCCCGCCTGGGCGCGCAGCGGCCGGACTTCCTGCGCGCCGACTTCGCCCAGCCGGAGTCGGTGCGCGCCGTGGTCGCCGACCATGTCGATCGGACCGGGGCGATCGAGGTGCTGCTGAACAACACCGGCGGACCGCCGGGTGGGCCGATTACCGCCGCTCCGCCCGAGTCGTTCCTGGCGGCGTTCACGGCCCACCTGGTCTGCAACCAGCTCCTGGCCCAGACGCTCATCCCCGGAATGCGGCAGCAAGGATTCGGCCGGATCATCAACATCGTCTCGACCTCGGTGAGGCAGCCGATCGAGGGGCTGGGGGTCAGCAACACGATCCGGGCGGCGGTCGCGGGCTGGGCCAAGACTCTGGCGGGGGAGGTGGGGCCCCACGGGATCACCGTGAACAATGTCCTGCCGGGGGCGACGGCGACCGAGCGGCTGCGCTCGCTCATCCAGGCGAAGGCGCGGGCGGCGGGGCTCGCCGAAGAGGAGGTGGAGCGCCGGATGAAGGCGGAGATCCCGCTCGGGCGGTTCGCCTCGCCGGGCGAGATCGCCGCCGCGGCCGGGTTCCTCGCCACGCCCGCCGCCGCCTACATCACCGGGATCAGCCTGCCCGTCGACGGCGGCCGGATCGCATGCCTGTGATCGCGAACTACATCGACGGCGCCCTGGTGGAGCCGGCCTCCGGCCGGTACCTCGACAATCTCGAGCCGGCCACCGGGGCCGCGTACTCGTCGGTCGGGGACGGCGACGAGCGCGACGTCGAGCGGGCGGTCGAGGCGGCCCGCCGGGCGTTCCCGGCCTGGTCCGGCCTGCCTGCCGAGGAGCGCGCCAGGCTGCTGCTCGCCATCGCCGCTCGGATCGAGTCCCGTCTCGAGGACCTGGCGCGCGCCGAGAGCATCGACACCGGAAAGCCTCTCGCGCTGGCGCGCGCTCTCGACATTCCGCGGGCGGCCAGGAACTTCCGGTTCTTCGCCACGGCGGCGCTGCACGATCATTCCGAGTCGCACGCCACCGACCGGAAGGCGATCAACTACACGCTGCGCCGGCCGCGCGGTGTCGCCGGCCTGATCTCCCCCTGGAACCTGCCTCTCTATCTCCTGACCTGGAAGGTCGCCCCCGCCCTGGCGGTCGGGAACACCGCGGTGGCGAAGCCTTCCGAGCTGACGCCCATGACCGCCCACATGCTGGCGGAGATCGCCCGGGACGCGGGGCTCCCTCCGGGCGTCCTCAACATCGTCCACGGGCGCGGCGCGAGCGTCGGAGCGGCGATCGCGCGCCACCCGGAGATCCTGACCCTGTCGTTCACCGGGAGCACCGCGACCGGGGCGGACATCGCCAGGAACGCCGCCCCGCTGTTCAAGAAGGTGGCGCTCGAGATGGGGGGGAAGAACCCGAACATCATCTTCGCGGATGCCGACCACGACGAGGCGGTCGCGGCCGCTCTCAAGGCGGCGTTCACCAACCAGGGGGAGATCTGTCTGAGCGGCTCCCGCCTGTTCGTCGAGCAGGAGGCCTACAGGAGCTTCGTCGAGGACTTCACGGGCCGGGCGTCGCGGCTGCGCCTCGGCGATCCTCTCGATCCGGACACCGAGCAGGGGGCCCTGATCTCGGCCGCCCACCGCGACAAGGTCCTGGGGTACATCGAGCAGGCCCGACGGGACGGCGGCCGGATCCTGTGCGGCGGCGGCCCGCCGAGGACGGCCGTCAGCGAGCGCTGCCGCGGGGGCTTCTTCGTCGAGCCGACGGTGATCACGGACCTCCCGGTCGCGTCGAGCGTGAACCGGGAGGAGATCTTCGGGCCGGTCGTCACGATCACGCCGTTCCGGAGCGAGGACGAGGTCGTCGCCTGGGCGAACGGCACCGACTACGGTCTCGCCGCTTCGGTCTGGACCGAGAGCCTGCCGCGGGCCCACCGCCTGGCCGAACGCATCGCCTCGGGGACCGTCTGGATCAACTGCTGGATGCTGCGCGATCTGCGCGTGCCGTTCGGCGGCATGAAGCGCAGCGGGCTCGGGCGCGAGGGGGGAGAGGAGGCGCTTCGCTTCTTCACCGAGCCGAAAAACGTCTGCATCCAGTTCCCGCACGATGCGTCGGGAGATTGAGTGCCTCCGGGAGGGTTCACGATGAAGGGTGAGAAGGACGGCTCGATCCAGAGCCCGAGGGCGCCGGAGCCGGTCGGGCCGTACCCGCACGCCCGCCGGGCCGGCGGCTTCCTGTTCCTGTCCGGCATCGGGCCGCGGACGCGCGGATCGAAGGAGATCCCGGGCGTGACGCGCGACGCCGCCGGGCGGGTCGTGGCGCACGACATCGTCGCGCAGTGCCGCTCCGTTTTCCAGAACGTCCGCACGGTCCTCGAGGATGCCGGCTCGTCGTGGGACCGAATCGTCGACGTGACGGTCTTCCTGACCAGCATGGACGATTTCGCGGAGTACAACCGGATCTACGCCGAGCACTTCAAGGACGACCGCCCGTCGCGCACCACCGTCGAGGTCACGCGCCTGCCGACCGACATCGCCATCGAGCTGAAGGTGATCGCCACGATCGATTGAGCCTGGGAGCCTGTCCGAGGACTCGGTCAGGCTCCTGGCTCAGACCCGGCTCCTGATCGCCCAGAGGTCGGGGAAGACCGGGTGGAAGAGGGATCCCTTCAGGAACTCGACGCCGGGAGAGTCGCCGGTGCCGCGCTGGTTGCCGATGGTCCGCTCGACCATCTTGACGTGGCGGTAGCGCCACTCCTGCAGCCCCTCGTCGAAGTCGGTCATCAGCTCGAGGAGGATCGCGGCGTCCGGCTGCGTCCGGTACAGGCGCAGGAGCCCCTCCTGGATCTCCGGGTCCGGCCCGTTCGGCTGGCGCACGTCCCGCGCCCGCAGGGCGGCCGGGATCGCCACCCCGCGCGTCATCAGGAATTGATAGAAGCGATCGACGAGAGAGCGATCGGCCAGCCGCTTCTCCAGCCGCTCGCGCGATGCGTCGCCGGGCGGCTGGTAACGCAGCATGTCCGGACGTTTCACCCCCAGCAGGAACTCCAGCTCCCGGAACTGCGCCGACTGGAACCCGGAGGCGGTCTCGAGCCGGTCGCGGAAGGCCAGGAACGACATCGGGGTCATGGTCTCGAGGATGTCGATCTGCGCCACCAGGGTCTTGAGGATCATCCGGACCCGCTTGAAGGTGGCGATGGCGCCGAACAGGTCGCCGGCCTCGAAGTCCCTGCCGATCTTGTCGAACTCGTGCAGGAGCAGCTTGAACCAGAGCTCGTAGACCTGGTGGATGACGATGAACAGCGTCTCGTCGTGCTCCGGAGGACTGGAGCGCGGCTCCTGGAGGTCCAGGAGCTCTTGAAGCCTCAGGTATTTCGCGTAGGTCAGTTCCATCGCATCACCCCCGGGAGAGCCAGAGAACGAACGCCACGGCGGCGAACAGGGCCGAGGCCGCGGCCAGCGCGATGGCGCGCGCCTGGCGGCGGGCGCGGCGGCGGGCCTCGGCGTACGGAGTCAGGGTAAAGGAGATCATCATGTAGAGGGGCACGAACCACGCGGGAAACAGGCGGTGCAGCCCCTTCTCGAGCGACTTCTTCAGCAGGAACAGGCGCGATCCGGTGTGGTGCTTCATCTCCTCGAAGTTGGCGATCGACAGGTCGGCCAGGGCGTCGGTGTTCTCGCGGCGCAGCCGCTCGAAGGCGCCGAAGGCCGCCTCCGGGTCGTCCGCATGGCGCCTCAAACAATCGCGAAGGACGACGCAGTCCTCGAAGGCGGCGTTGGCCCCCTGTCCGTGGAACGGGACGACGGCGTGGCAGGCGTCGCCCAGGAGGACGACCCGGCCGGCGTGGCGCCACGGGCTGCAGCGGATCGTCACCATCGAGCCGGTCGGATTCGTGACGTACTGCGCGGCGATTTCGGGCAGGAGCCCCACGGCATCCGGGAAGACGCGCGCGAAGAAGCGCTCGACGTCCGCCCCGGCCGCGAGCGACGCGAAGCTGTTCTCCCCTTCGAACGGCAGGAAGAGCGTGCAGGTGAACGATCCGTCGCGATTGGGAAGGGCGATCATCATGAATCCGCCGCGCGGCCAGATGTGCAGGGCCTCCCGCTCCAGAAGGAAGCGCCCGCCGGGCCCCGCCGGGATCGTCAGCTCCTTGTAGCCATGCGACAGGAACGACTGGCTGTACTCGAACCGGTCCTGCCTCATGAGCGCCCGGCGGACGACCGAGAAGGCGCCGTCCGCCCCGACGATGAAGCCGCCCGCCTCCGTCCTCGGCCCGGCCTCGGCGCCGCCTGCCAGGACCACCTCGCCGCGATCGGGATCGATCGACTCGCACCGGCGCCCGAACGCGAAGCGGACGTCGGCCGACTTCTCCGCGGCGTTCACCAGGGCGAGATTCAGCTCCCCCCGGGAGACCGAGTGGTTCACCTGGTCGGCGCGCGTCCCGTACGGCTGGAAATCGGTCCGGCCGCCCGTCCCGTGGATCATCCGTCCGCGCATCGGGACGGCCATCGCCAGGACCTCCCGGTCGATGCCGGCCTGCTTCAACGCGTGGATGCCCCGGGCGGACAGGGCGAGGTTGATCGACCGACCCGCCTGGATCGTCGCCGAGCGCGGATCGGCGCGCCGCTCGAACACCCGGACGGCGTACCCCGCCTGGCCGAGCAGGATCGCCATGAGCGACCCGCCCAGGCCGGCGCCGACCAGGACGGCCGTCCCGCGGTCTGTCGCCCCCGCTCCGGCCGAAGGCGCGTTCATGCCGCATGTCTCCCGAGGACCTGGGCGAACCGCCAGACGTCGTGGAAGCGGTTGTAGAGCGGCGCCGCCGAGACGCGCAGGACGTCCGGCTCGCGGAAATCGCACACGACACCCGATGCGGCGAGCGCCTCGACCAGGTCGCGCGCCCCGCGGCGCACCCGCAGCGAGACCTGGCAGCCGCGCCGCGCCGGCTCGCGCGGGGTCAGCACGTCGAAGCGAGCGGCCCCCACGTGATCGATGAGGGACAGCAGATAGCCGGTCAGCCGCACCGATCGGGCTCTCAACGACTCGAGCCCCGCCTCCTCGAAGAGGGTCAGCGACGCGAGAAGGGGGGCCATCGACAGGATCGGCGGGTTGCTCACCTGCCAGCCGTCGGCCCCGGCGCGCGGCACGAACTCGTCGGGCATGGCGAAGCGGGTCTCCGGGTCGTTCCCCCACCAGCCGGCGAGTCGCGGCAGGGTCGGCTCGGCGCCGTGCCGTGCATGAACGAAACAGCCACCCACGGCGCCCGGCCCGGCGTTCAGGTACTTGTAGGAGCACCAGACCGCGAAATCAACTCCCCACTCGTCGAGGCGCAGCGGGACGTTCCCCACCGCGTGCGCCAGGTCGAGGCCGACGCGGCACCCCTGCCGCCGCGCCGCCGCGGACAGGCGCCCGGTGTCGAGGACTTCTCCGGTCCGGTACTGCACACCGGGCAGGAGGACCAGCGCGATCTCCGCGCCGCGCTCCTCGATCAGCCGTTCCAGATCCTCGGTCCGGAGGACCGATTCCTCCGGCCGGGGGCGGGCCAGGATCAGGGAAGCCTCGGGATCGAAGCCATGGTGGCGGACCTGCGAGGCCACGGCGTAGCGATCGGAGGGAAAGGCCCCCGCCTCGATCAGGATGGCGTGTCGTCCGCCGGCGGGCCGGTAGAAGGTCGCCATCATGAGATGCAGATTGACGGTGAGGGAGTTCATCATCACGACATCCCCGGGCCGGCCGCCGACGAGGCGGGCGCCGCTCTCCCGGAACCGCTCGTGGTACGAATACCAGGGGTTCCCCGCGGCGAAGTGTCCCGCGACACCCAGGCGGGCCCAGTCCTCCATCTCCGAGTCGACGAGCGGGCGGGCCCCCTTCGGCATCAGGCCCAGAGAGTGTCCGCAGAGGTAGGCGGCCGGCTTCCCGTCGGCGCCCGCGGGGATCTCGAAACCATCGCGGAACCGCCCCAGAGGATCGGCGGCGTCGAGCTCCCGGGCGAACGCCTCGTCCGGTCGGAAGGCTTCCGCCGTCACGGCAGGAAGTCCTCGCGCCGCCTCCCGAGGAATTGCAGCGCCGTGCCGGCGAGCAGGCGGTCCTTCACGTCGGGGGTGAGATCGGTCATCGTCTCGATCATCCTGCCGGGGACCTCCTCGCCAAGCGGAAACGGGTAGTCGGATCCGAGCGCCACCCGGTCGGGGCCGACGAGGCGCAGGAGAAAGCGGAGCGTATCGGGATCGTGGACCAGCGAGTCGACGAAGAACTTGCCCAGGTGGGCGCGCGGGCTGACCGGGTTGTCCACCGCGCACAGGTCGGGGCGGGCGTGGAAGCCGCGCTCGATCCTCCCGAGGGTCCCCGGGAAGGCGCCGCCGCCGTGGGCGAAGGCGATTCGCAGGCGCGGCAGCCGCTCCAGGACTCCGCCGAAGATCAGGGAGCACAGGGCGAGCGCCAGCTCGGCCGGCATGCCCACGAGCCATGGCAGCCAGTACCTGGGCATGCGCTCGGAGCCCAGCATCTCCCAGGGATGGACGAACACCGCGGCGCCGAGATCGCTGGCGCTCTGGAAGACGGGGAAGATCTCCGCCCGATCGAGGTTCCAGGCGTTGACGTGCGTGCCGATCTGCACCCCGACCAGCCCCAGCTCGCGGACGCACCGCTCCAGCTCGCGGACGGCGGCACCGGGGTCCTGCATCGGCAGGGTACCGAGCCCGACGAATCGCCGCGGATGCTCGCTGACGGTCGCCGCGATGTGGTCGTTGAGCAGGCGGGCCAGGTCGAGCGCGTGCTCCGGGCGGGCCCGGTAGGAGAACATCACCGGCACGGTCGACAGGACCTGCACGCCGACCCCGTGACGGTCGCACTCCTCCAGGCGTCGCGCCGGGTCGTAGCAGGTCTCGGGCACGTCCCGGAAGAACGCCCCGTCGATCGTCAGGCGCGCCGAGCCCGGACGCAGATGCTCCATGCGGACGAACCCGCCGGAGCCGTATCGCGCGCCCAGATCGGGAAGCGCGGATGGCAGGATGTGGGTATGGACGTCAATCTTCAGGACGAGACCTTGCCGCACGACTTGCAGGTGCGGAGCGACTCACTGTTCCTGAATCCCTCGAGGATCGGTTTCAGCTGCGTTCCGAGGTCGGTGACGTAGAGCGCCGCCTCGTGCAGGACGGCGCCGCACCCCTCGCAGTACCAGCGGAAGCGGTCCTCTTCATCGGGGAGGCGCTGCCGCTCGACCACCATGCCGACGGTGCCGGCCGGCCGCTGCGGGGAATGCGGCACGAACGGGGGCAGGAGGAGCATGTCCCCCTCGCGAATCGGGATGTCCCGCGGCTTGCCGTTTTCGATGACCCTGAGGACGATGTCCCCTTCGAGCTGGTAGAACAGCTCCTCCCCCGCGTCGATGTGGTAGTCGTTCCGCCGGTTCGGCCCGCCGACGATCATCACCTGGAAGTTCGCGTCCTTGAAGACCAGGACGTTCCCGACCGGCGGTTTCAGGAGATGCCGGTGCTCGTCGATCCAGGCCTTGAGGTTGAATGCGGCCAGCGGCTGCATGGAAGCCTCCTTATGCCTGCGCGGCCGCCTCCGCCGAGGCGTCCTTGCCGGGTCGGACGGCGGGAGCGGCGGCCCATTCCCCCACGCGGAGGACCAGGAGGGTCGCGTCGTCGGCCGCCTCACGCGCTCCGCGGTGCTCGGCATAGGCCCGCTCGACCCTCTCCAGGAGGGCCTGAGGCCCGGCTCCTTCCCCCGCAATGACGCGCCCCAGCAAGGTCTCGAGGCGCCCGGCGCCGAAGTCGGCCCCCGACTCGTTCTCGGCGTCCACCAGGCCGTCGGTATACAGGAAGAGCCGGTCGCCGGCCCCGATGGCGACCCGGCGCTCGGTGTAGCCGCCTCCGGGCATCAGGCCGATCGGCCGGCCGGTGGAGTCGAGCCGCTCGACGCGGCCGTCCCGGCGCAGGAGGAACGGGCTCTCGTGCCCGGCGTTGACGTAGCGCAGCTCGCGGCGCTCGGGATCGAGGATGCTCAGGAACAGGGTCAGGTACACCTCGGCGGGAGTGCTCGCATCCACCTCGCGGTCGAGCCGGTCCGCGAACGCGGCGAGGTCGGTCTCGAGCGGGAGCCGCGCCCGGAGGGTCGCCTGCAGGTTCGCCATCAGGAGAGCGGCCGGCACCCCCTTGCCGGAGACGTCCCCCATCAGCAGGGCGACCTCCCCCGCCGGCAGGCCGAAGTAGTTGAAGAAGTCCCCTCCCAGCTCGTGGGCCGGGATGGAGAGCCCCTCGACCTCCGCGAACGGGTAGTGGAGCGCCTTCTTGGGCAGGAGCTCGGCCTGGATCCTGCGGCACAGCTCGAGCTCCTTGCGCAGGCGCTCCTGCACGACCAGCCGTTCCTGGTTGGCGCTCAGCTCCTTCGCCATCCGGTTGAACGCCTGCGCCAGCTGGCCCAGCTCGTCGCTCGAGCGCACCGGCACCTGGGTGTCGAGGCGACCGGCGGCCAGCCGCTCGGCGCCGCGCGTCAGGTCGGACAGGTTCTGGGTCATTCGCCGCGACAGGGGGAGGAAGCCGAACAGGGCGAACGCCGCGAGACCGAGGCCGGCCCCCAGGTTGCGCGCCGAGGCGCGCCGGATCTCCCCGAGCGACTCCCCGACGGGGCGGGCGAGTCCGAACGTCAGGCCGGTGGCCTCGTCGGCGTGGGTCACGACCACCCAATTCTCATCCGGTTTCGGGCCCTCCGCCCCGGGCTCGGCCGCGAGGTGGAGATCGTTCAGCCTGGCCAGGTCGGCGGCGTCGAGCGTGAACAGGTTGCCGGCTCCGTCCCGGGCGAACGGGATTTCTCCCTGGTCCCGCCGCGTCTGCGACAGGACCTGCCGCAGCAGCCGGTCGGTGCTCACCCTCGCCTTGAGGCTGCCGACCCGTTCCCCGTGCCGCTTCAGCTCGCAGGCGAACTCCTGTTTCAGCCGCAGCCCTCTCTCCTGGACCGGTTCGTTCCTTTCGATCTCGGCTTTCTCTGCATCGGCCTGCCTGGCGGCGCGCGACGCCTCGATCTTCTCCTTCACGATGCGCGCGATCATCTGTCCCTGCTCGCCGAGGCGCGACATCATGTCCTTCTGGATCTTCTCTGCTTCACCCGGCGGGATCAGCGCCATCGCCGCCTGGATGAGCGGCGCCACTTCTGGATCCTTTGTGAGCTCGCCGGCGATCTTCGGGAGATGGACGATGATCGGCTGCCTCTTCCCCGGCGGGGTGGGCGCCTCGGGATGCCCGGGGCTCTTCGGCGCCCGCGCCGCGCGCCGTCCCGGCTGCCGCGGCGCCGCCGGCGCCCCGGAGCCCGGCTCCGGGTGGAATTCGAACGCCTCGATGAACGAGGCCGCATCGCCGAGAGTCGACAGCAATCGGCCAATCATCTGAGGGTCGGCGTCCTCCGGGGGGGTCGACGGGTCCTTGGCCGCGAGTGGGAAGGGGATCTCTTCCAGCCCTCCGATGCGCCGGCTGAGGCTGGAGGTGACGGCCGCCACCCGGCGCTCCATCTCCTCTGCGGCGCGGACCGACTCCGCCTCCACGGTACGGCGGAGCGCGCGC
Source organism: Candidatus Polarisedimenticolia bacterium (assembly GCA_036001465.1). Lineage (NCBI taxonomy): Bacteria > Pseudomonadati > Acidobacteriota > Candidatus Polarisedimenticolia > Candidatus Polarisedimenticolia bacterium. Next base: position 620 of record DASYUH010000006.1, on the reverse strand, counting down.
GTGGACGAGTGGTAGGCGTACAGCGTGATGGCGCCCAGAGGCACGACGGCCAGGAGGACGAACGCCAGGATGAGCTGATTTCGGAGCCTCATGACCGGGAAGGATACCACCGGGCCGTTCCTGTGGCACATCGCGTAGAATGCCGCCGGTCCGGAGCACGCCGCTCCGGGCCGGAGGCTCCCAGGCATGACGAACACCGGGGGATGGGCCGGTCATCCGCGCGGGCTGTCGACGCTCTTCTTCACCGAGATGTGGGAGCGCTTCAGCTACTACGGGATGCGCGCCTTTCTGATCCTGTACATGACGACCCCCCCGGCCGCCGGCGGGCTGGGCTTCGACGTGAAGCACGCGGGCTCGATCTACGGCACGTACACCGGCAGCATCTGGCTCGTGACGATCGGCGGCGGCCTCGTGGCCGACCGGCTCCTGGGGGCCTACCGCAGCGTCCTGATCGGCGGCATCATCATCGCGCTCGGTCATTTCACCCTGGCGTTCAAGAGCCTGCCGTTCTTCTACGCGGGCCTGGCCCTCATCGTGCTCGGCACCGGCCTCCTGAAGCCGAACGCCACGACCATGCTCGGGTCGTTGTACGACGCGGAGGACGCGCGGCGCGACGCCGG
>DASYUH010000005.1 GCA_036001465.1 Candidatus Polarisedimenticolia bacterium | reverse complement strand
AGGATCGAGTGCGATCACCGAAGTGAACCTGCGGCCATGGGGAGACGCTACCCTGCGCGGTACGCTTCCGCCCACTGACCGCGCACGGCGGGCCAGGTGTACTTCTCCACCTCCTGGTTCGCCCGCCGGGCCATGAGCAGTGCTCGGTCGGGACTCTGCAACAGGCTTGCGATGGCCTTCGCCGTCGCTTCCGGATCCCGCGGTGCCACGAGGAGCCCGGTCTCTCGGGAGCGGACCATGGCCCCGATATCTCCGGTGGCCGTCGAGACCACGGGCAGCCCGGAGGCAAACGCTTCCAGCACGGACACCGGCTGGTTGTCCAGGACGGAGGAATTGACGAAGATGTCGTGCTCGTCGTACAGGCCGGGCAGCGCCGGTCTATCCGCCTTCCCCACGAAGCGGATGCCGCCTGCTCCGAGGGAAGCCGCCAGGCGGCGGAGCCTCTCTTCCTCGCTTCCGTAGCCCACGATGGTGAGCGTCGCCTCCGGGTACCGCGCCTTGAGGAGCGCGAAGGCCTGGAGGGTGATGTCCACGCGGTAGTACGGCTCGAGGTTCCGCGTCGACAGAAGCTTGGGGCGCAAGGGGACGCGCTCCCGATAGCGGAAGCGCGAGGTGTCCACCAGGTTGCGGATCACGCGCACCCGGTAGCCGTGGTGGGCGAAGACGGTTCGGAGATACTCCGAGGGAACCACGATCTCGTGCGCCAGCCGCAGCCAGGGATGGACCAAGAGTCCCCAGTGGGTGAGATGGTCGTCAGCCTCGCCGCTGCGATAGTTGAGGACGACTCGCTTCCCCATGATGCGTCCGGCCACCATGGCCGGCGCCGGGCCCAGCAGGAACGACCAATAGGAGGCGGAGAAGACGTGCACGGTATCCGCCCGTCGAAGCCGCCGCAGGCTGGCGACGAAGAGCGCTTCGTTGATGATCGTCCGGACATAGGCGATCCGCCGGAGCCACCGCAGTCCAGGGGGAAACGCCGGGTTGACGGGCAGGAACGTGACGGCGTGGCCTTCGGTGGCCAACACCTGCGCCAGCGCTTCCGCCTGGACGCCCTGACCTCCGATGATCTCGAGGGAAGGCGCCACCATGGCCAGGCGAAGGCACGAATCTTCGAGGGCGGCGTTCCGGCCGATGGCGATGGTGGTGGTCATGGCGCCGGCTCGCCACCGGCATGGATCCCGTCACCGAGCGGCTGCCGCACGTTACCCTCCACCGTGTATGCCCGCCATCACGCGGTGCGCGCGGAAGTGACGACCTCACCGGCCGCGCTCAGGGCCCTGGGAGCCCGACGTTCGTGCCGGAGCCAGGATTCGAGCGCGCAGATGTACCAAAGCGGCTTGGACACCCATCCGCGGCGCGCGGAATCCCTGAGGGCGACCAGGGCGGGCCCCGGGCGGATCCAACCTTCCTGGCCGACCAGCGGATCCGTCAAGAGGTCCTCGGCCAGCGGCCGCCAGCGGCCGGCCAGCCAGCGCTGCACGGGGATGCCGAAGCCACGTTTGCGGCCGCGCGCCACACGCTCTCCGATCCGCCGTCGCGCCAGCTCGCGCAGGACCGCCTTCAGCCGGCCGCGATGCAGTCGGACCCCCAAGGGAATCCTGGAGGCAAACTCCCAGACATCCTGATCCAGGAACGGCGAGCGGGCCTCGAGCGCATGATGCATGGTGGCGCCGTCCACCTTCGTCATGTACTCGCCCACGAAGCGCGTTCGCCGGTCATAGACCAGGAAGTCGGAGAGGATCCGCCGGCCAGCCTCCAGCGACCAGGGCATGGCGCGATCCGGTATGGTGGCCGCCGCCAGTCGCTCCCCGAGCAGGCCCTGACGCCGATACGCCGGGAGACCGTCACGTGCGATGGCGACCGCCCCCAGTCCCCCCGTCGTATAGTCGAGGAACGAACGCAGACGCCGCGACCATCCTCGGCGCGGAAGGAGGCGACGGCACGACCGCCACCCGCGGGCGGCCGCCCTCGGCACCACCCGCGCGAGGTTCCCGGCGAGCCACAGGTGGCGATGCTCCGGGTACCCGAGGAAGACGTCGTCGCCGCCGTCACCGGTCAAGAGCACGGTCGCGGCGGAAGCGACGGCCCGTGATACCCGCATCAGACCGAGCGCCGACGCACAGGCGAAAGGCTCCGCGTACGCGGAAGCGAGCTCGCCTATGTCCGGCGCGTCCAGAGCGGACACGTCGAGCACCTCGTGCGCGATCCCCAGCTGACGGGCGGTGGCCCGCGCATCCGACGATTCATCCCAGGGGTCGCCGGGCGTCCCTACCGTAAAGGCAGTGATCTTGGCCCCGAGTCGGGCCACCGCCCAGCACACGAGCGCGGAGTCGATCCCACCACTCAGCAGGGCCCCCACCGGCACGTCGGCCTGAAGCCGCTTCTCGACGGCCTGGAGGAAGAGCCGTTCCGTCTCCTCGACCGCGTCATCGAGCGAGAGCGTGTCGGACGCGCCCGGAGAGGGGACGTCCCAATAGGAACGCGTGTGCAGTCGTCCGGCCGACCACTCGACTATGGACGCGGCCGGAACCTTGAAGACGCCCCGGTAGATGGAGCGATCATCGGTCACGAAACCGAATTCGAGGAACTCCGTGACCGCCTGCCCCTCGACTTCGCCCGCGAAGCCGCCCTCGCGCAGGGCGCGGACGGTCGAGGCGAAGGCGAGCTGTCCGTTGCGGACGGCGTACGCCAGCGGCTTGACTCCCAGCCGATCGCGTACGAGGAAGAGCCGACCGGTGGCTTCGTCCCAGAGGCCGAAGGCGAACATTCCCTCGAGCCGGGCCACCAGCCGCTCGATGCCCCACTCCCGGTATCCATGGACGAGGACTTCCGTGTCCGTATTGCTGCGAAACGGATGACCCCGGTGCTCGAGATCCGCCCGCAACTCCCGGAAATTGTAGATCGCGCCGTTGAAGACCACGCCCACCTTGCCGTCCGGCGAGACCATGGGCTGGTGGCCGGCCGGGCTGAGATCGAAGATCGCGAGACGGCGGTGGCCCAGCACGGCCTCTCTCCAGACCTCGGTTCCCTCGCCGTCGGGGCCACGGCGGGCGAGCGCGCGCACCATGGTCTGGACGACACCCTTGGCGCGCGCGCCATGGACCCCGACCAGGCCAGCGATCCCACACATCAGCGAAAGGACCTCATGTTCGTACCTCGCCCACGCCGTGAATTCGCATCATTGACGGTCTTGAATCGCGACGATTCGCGAGCTGGCGTCGGGGCGAGGCCGGGAGCGGGATGCCAGGGAAGGTAGCCTGACCCGGGCATCCACGCTCACGGTGCACGTGCCGATCGGAACACGCGCCCGTTGAACCCACAAGGAGCGAGCCGATTGCCGGCCACACCCTCGGGGTCACCGGGACTCCATCATAGGACGCCGAGTACCTTGAACGTGGCGGTGACGGTGGTATTCGCGCCCATGGGCACGGTGCAGGTTCCGGTGCCCGAGCAGCCGCCGCCGCTCCAGCCCGCGAAAGCGGACAGGCCATCCGGCGTGGCGGTGAGGGTCACGCTGGTGCCGCTGTTGTAGGTCGCCGCGCAGCTGGACCCGCAGTCGATGCCGGCGGGGACGGAGGTCACGGTACCGTTGGCGACACCGAGGACGCTCTCCTTGGTGACGGTCAGCGTGAACGTCTGGGTGAACGTCGCGGTGACGGTGGTGGCTGCGTTCACGGCGACCACGCAGTTTCCGGTGCCCGAGCAACCGCCGCCGCTCCAGCCGTCGAAAATGGACCCGCTGGCCACGCTGGCGGTGAGAGTCACGATCGTGCCGCTGTCGTAGGAGGCCGAGCAGGTGGGTCCGCAGTTGATCCCGGCGGGGCTGGAGGAGACCGTGCCCGTGCCAGATCCGGGCTTGTTGACCGTGAGGGGGAACGTCTGGCGGTCGAAGGTGGCGGTCACCGTGGTGGCCGCGTTCATCGTCACCGTGCAGGTTCCGGTGCCCGAGCAGCCGCCACCACTCCAGCCGTTGAAGGTGGACCCGCTGGCCGCGCTGGCGGTCAGAGTCACCACCGTGCCGCTGTCGTAGGAGGCCGAGCAGGCCGCTCCGCAGTCGATCCCCGCGGGGCTGGACGAGACCGTACCCGTGCCCGTCCCCGTCTTGTTGACACCCAGGGTGAACGTCTGGCGGTTGAAGGTGGCGGTGACGGTGGTGGCCGCGTCCATGGCTACCACGCAGCTTCCGGTGCCCGAGCAGCCGCCGCCGCTCCAGCCGCCGAAGGTCGATCCGCTGGCCGCGCTCGCGGTGAGCGTCACCACCGTGCCGCTGTGGTAGGAGGCCGAGCAGGCCGCTCCGCAGTCGATCCCCGCCGGGCTGGAGGTGACCGTACCCGTGCCCGCTCCCGCCTTGTTGACGTCCAGGGTGAACGTCTGGCGGTTGAATGTCGCGGTCACCGTGGTGGCCGCGTTCATCGTCACCGCGCAAGTTCCGGTGCCCGAGCAGCCCCCACCGCTCCAGCCGGCGAAAGCGGACCCGCTGGCCGCGCTGGCGGTGAGAGTCACGACTGTGCCGCTGTCGTAGGAGGCCGAGCAGGTGGCTCCGCAGTCGATCCCGGCCGGACTGGAGGTCACGGTGCCACCACCCGTCCCCGCCTTGTTGGCGGTGAGGGTGTGCCGCGTGCTGCTGACGGTGCTGTTCAACAGCACGGACAGGGTGCCCCAATTGTAGTTGGCCACCGCCATGTCCTGGGTCCCGTCGCGGTTGAAGTCGTCCACGGCCACGGCGACGACACCGGCGCCGGCGACGAAGTTCTGTGCCGCCTGGAAGGTGCCGTCCCCATTGCCCAGCAGCACCGAGACGGTGCGGCCGGCGTTGCCGTCCCAGTTGGGCACCGCCAGGTCTTCCTTGTCGTCGCGGTTGAAGTCGCCAAGGGTGACGTCTACGGGACCATTACCCACATTGAAGATCACGGCCGGCCGGAAGGTTCCATCACCGTTGCCCGGCAGGACCCACAGCTTGGCGTTGAAGTAGTCGGCTACCGCCAGGTCTTGCTGTCCATCGCGATTGAAATCTCCTACCTCGATGGAGGCCGCGCCGACGGCAGGAAAGTTCCGAGCGGCCTGGAAGGTCCCATCGCCGTTGCCCAGGAGCACCGAGACGCTGTCGGCATTGAAGTTGGCCGCGACCAGGTCCTGCCGCCCATCGTGGTTGAAGTCGCCCGCGGCGACCCACAAAGGACCGCGTTGGACATCGAGGGTCCGTGCGGACTGGAAGGTCCCATTGCCGTTGCCCAGGAGCACCGAGACCGTCGTCGAAGAGGTTCCGCCCCAGGTGGCCACGGCCAGATCTTGCAGCCCATCGCCGTTGAAGTCAGTTACCACTGCGAAGTTGGGATTGCTGCCGCCCGCGGGAAAGGTGGCGGGAGCCGTGAAGGTCCCATCCCCGTTTCCCAGCAGCAGGGATATGGTGTTCGCTTGGAAGTCCGTCGTCACCAGATCCTGAAGTCCGTCCTCATTGAAGTCGGCCACGGCCACCGATTGGGGCCCCCCGCCTGTCCCGAACGTCCGGGGCGCCTGGAAGGTCCCATCGCCGTTGCCCAGGAGCACGGAAACAGTGTTGGAAATGGCGTTGGATACGGCCAGATCCCTCAGACCGTCGCGGTTGAAATCGCCCAGGGCCACGCATTGAGGATGGTCCCCGACGCGATAGTCTCCCGCCGGGGTGAATGAGACCGTATCCGCCAGCGCGAGAGTTGGAAAGGCGGAGGCGAAGAACAGGGTCGCCGGGAAAAGCAGCGACCGTTTCCTTGAGTGACTGATCTTGGTAAGCATCTCGGGCCTCCTTTGACCCACATGTGCCTCTCTGACGAAGAGCACCTTGCGGTCTCGGATCACCATTCCAGTCCGCACTGATCGTCAGCAGTCTTGGGAAAGTTGGGAAACGGAAAGGCAAGGACGATGATGGAAACGCGTAGACGACGCTCGATGTCCCGCTGAACCTGCCCTCGGGATTCACTGACCGTCCAGGCACGCGGCGGGCCCTGGCCCGAGGGCGGACGCAGCCGATCCGGCCGAGGATGGGAGCTAGCGCATGATGCTTTCGGAGAGCCGCGGGAGAGCCGACACCGGCTCGCTCGCGCTGCTTCGCGGGCCGCCGAAGGCCGTGCTCAGCACTTCTTCGATACGCCGCGCCGCCTGGCCGTCCCAGTACCGGGGGACGCGGCCGTTGCCGGGGGAGCTGATGGCTTTGGCGAAGGCCGCGACAATGCGCCTTTCTTCGGTACCCGCCAGCACGTTCGTCCCCGCCGTCACCGTCACCGGCCGTTCGGTGTTATCGCGCAGGGTGATGCAAGGCACTCCGAGGATGGTGGTCTCCTCCTGGACGCCCCCGGAATCCGTGAAGACGATCCGGGCCAGGGCCTGCAACTTGAGGAAATCGAGATAGCCAAGCGGGCCAGTCATCCTCCAGCGAGCATGGTCGAAGTCGATGGCCATGGTCTCGAGCCGGGCCAGGGTGCGCGGGTGCACCGGAAAGACCAGCGGGCAAGCCGGCGTGGCCAGCCGGTCCAGGACCCCGAGCAGGGCCTGGAATGTGTCCGGGTCATCCACGTTGCTGGGACGATGCAGGGTGACGACGCCGAAGTGCCTTTCTCGCAGCCCGAGCTCCTCCAGCACGCGGGAACGCATGGCGTGCTCCTTCGCCGCGACGAGCGTATCGATCATGACGTTCCCGACGAAGAATACCCTCTCGTCGGGGATGCCTTCCTTGCGCAGGTTGTCCAGGCCGGCGGGATCGGACACGAAGAGGAGATCGGACATGGCATCCGTGAGCCGGCGGTTGATCTCCTCGGGCATGTCGTCGTCGTGACTCCGCAACCCCGCCTCGACATGGATCGTGACCGGCCGCCGGCGCCAGCCGAACGTCCAGCGGAACCGCTTCTCGACACTGAGCTCGAACTTGGCCGCCGCCAGGGCGCAGGCCACCGTCGAATTGACGTCTCCGACCACCACGATCGCCTGCGGCTGCTCGGCTTCGAGGACGGGCTCGAACCTCTTCATGACCTCTGCGGTCTGCGCCGCGTGGGTACCGGAGCCCACCGCGAGCTCGATGTCGGGACGGGGAATGCCGAGCTCGTCGAAGAAGATCCGCGAGAGTTTCTCGTCGTAGTGCTGGCCGGTGTGGACCAGCCGCACCTGGAAGAGCGTGCTCCCGGCCAGCGCCCGCATGAGCGGCGCCACCTTCATGAAGTTCGGCCGGGCGCCGGCGACGCAGAGGATCTTAACGGCCATGGGAGCCCTCGCTCAATGCACGACTCCGAACACGTCGGCCCACGTCGAAAAGACCAGCAGCGACCAGAGTTGCGGCCCTCGGTCGACGCCCGCCTCGTGCTCCCGCACGAGAGAGAGCACCTTGGTTTGGTCGAAGAGCCCACGCTCGACGAACGACCGCGAATGAATCGTATCCAGGGCCAGCGTCTTGAGCTCGCCGCGGAACAGGTTCTGCAGCGGCACCGGGAAGCCCAGCTTCTTCCGGCGAAGGATGGGCGGCGGGACCTTGCCTGCGAAGGCCTTTCGGAGAACGTACTTCGTCGTGTAGGCGCCGCCCCCGTTCCGCCGCACCTTCATGTGGGCGGGCAGGCTGGCCGCGAATTCGACGAGCGTGTGGTCCAGGAAGGGGACGCGCAGCTCGAGGGAATGCGCCATGGTCATCTTGTCCGCTTTCAGGAGAAGGTCATCCGGCAGCCACTGTTTCGTGGACACGTAGAGCATCTGGTCCAGGAACGGGAACGTGGTCGTCTTCCGATAGGCATCCAGGATGACGTCGCTGGACCGTGCCAGGGGACCTGGCGCCTTCACCCCGGGGCCGTACAGCCCGAGCTTCGCGTCCTCCGAGAACAGGCCCGGGTACTCGGGCGCCAGCACCAGCGGGTAATGGGAAGGGGGCCGGTTCGCCATCTCCAGATATCGCTGCAGACGCGAGGATCGGAACAACCGATCGTTCAGCGGGCGCAGCAGGGAGTTTCGAATCGGACCGGGGATCCTGCGGATCCAGCGCGCACGGTCGAATCCCTTGAACGAAGCCCAATAGTTGTAGCCGGCCAGCAGCTCATCGCTGCCTTCCCCGGAAAGGATGACCGTCACGTGATCCTTCGCCAGTCGAGAGACGTAATAGAGGGGGATGGAGGCGGAATCGGCCATGGGCTCGTCCATGTGCCAGACGTAGTCGCGAAGTCCCGCCGCGAAATCCTTCTGCGTGATGACGATCTCGTGATGGTCGGCTCCGTAATGCGTCGCCGCCAGCCGGGCGTAATGACGCTCGTCGTAGTCCTCGCGCTTGGCCGCGAGCTCGTGCGCGAAGGCCACCGTGAACGTCTTGATTCGCGGGACGCCCAGCTCGGCCATGGCCCCGGCGATCACGGTGGAATCCAATCCGCCGCTCAAGAGAACTCCGAGTGGCACTTCGCCGACGAGGTGGCTCTTCGTGCAGGCCAGGACCCGACGGTGGAACTCTTCGACGTACTCCCCCTCGGGGAGGTCGAGCTTCCGGGAGTAGTCGAGGTCCCAGTACTGCTCCTGCCGGACGGTGCCCTTCCGCGCGACCAGGATGTGGCCCGGCGGCAGCTTGAAGATGCCCCTGATCATGGTCTGCGGCGCCACGTTGTAGTGGAAGGTGAGATAGTCGTGCAGCGCCTGCAGGTCCAGCTTCGGCTCGATCGAGCCGAGGCTCAAGAGCGCCTTGATCTCGGAAGCGAAAGCGAGGAAATCGCCTCCACAGAAGTAGTACAGCGGCTTGATCCCCAGGCGGTCCCGTGCCAGCAGGAGCGTGTCCTGCGATCTGTCCCAGATGGCGAAGGCGAACATGCCGGTGAGCTTCTCGACGCAGCGTTCGCCTTCCTCTTCATACAAGTGCAGGATGACTTCGGTATCGCCCTGGGTCCTGAACACGTGCCCCTTGGCGAGCAGGATCTGACGGAGCTCTCGGTAGTTGTAGATCTCTCCGTTGAATGTGATCCAGACCGAGTCGTCCTCGTTGGACATGGGCTGACGGCTGCCCGCGCGGTCGATGATGCTCAGCCGCCGATGCCCGAGCCCGACATGGCGGTCGATGTGGATGCCGCCGTCGTCCGGACCGCGATGGACCATGGAGTGGTTCATGGCCTCGATCCAGGCCGCATCCACCCTCTTTTCGCTGTCGTGATAACGGATTCCCGCGATGCCACACATGACCAGGCTAGTCCAAGAGCTACAGTCGAACCTTCGTCAGCGCTCGCGCAATGCGCGGCCGCGCCCGCCCGAGGGACCCTGCGGTCGCGTCGGCGTCGAACAATGCGGCGAGCTGGCCGGTCAAGAGCCGCCGGTCGAACGCGGCAACCAGAGCCGGGTCGGCGGCCGGATTGGGGTGCCCCCTCTTCCAGGCCACGTAGGCCTCGCGAACGGCGGCCGCGATCCCGGCCTCGTCCACGGGCTCGACCACCCATGCGCCTCCCGTCCTCTGCAGCAGATCGGCGAGCGCGCCATCGGAGGTCAAGGCGAGAATGGGGCGGCCGGCGCGGAGGTATTCGTAGGTCTTCCCGGGAACCTGAAGGCTCCAACTCTCCTGCAGGAGCAGGAGGAGATCGGAGGCGGCCATTCGGCGGAGCGCCTCCGGCCTGCTCAAGGGGGGTTCCACGTGGACGCACTCGGCGAGACCACACTCTGCCGCCATCTCGGATATGCGAGGCCCGCCGGCCATGTGGCAGAACCCGAACAGGTCGACCCGAAGCTCGTCCCGGGAAAGGTCGCCGGCGTCGATCAAGCGACGGAGGGCGCGGAACAGTGGACGCGGACTGCGGCCCATGTAGAGGCTGCCCGTATAGGTGATGACGAACCTGCGGCGGTCCGGCGGTCCCGATCGGAGCGGCCGGCACTCGGGACCGCTCCATTCCGCCTCATCGTAGCCGTTCGGGATGGTGATGAACTTCTCGGCCGGGAGATGGGAGAAAGCCTGCCGCAAGAGCCTCGTGTGCCGCTCGGTCACGCACACGACGAAATCGGCTCTGGTCATCACGCGCCGCTCCAGCCACCTCTCCAGCCTCGAGGACAGCGCGCTGACCGGCTTGGGGGGCGCGACCTGTGTCCACGGGTCACGGAGGTGGACGGTCCATGGCAGGCCGGTGAGACGCTTCAGGACGAGGCCGACGAGGTGATTGGTCCAGAACGGAGCGGAGGAGAACAGGTGCGTGATCCGCCACCGATGGATGGCACGGAGGCCGGCGATCGTGGCCGGCGGGATCCAGCCGGTGTAGAGGTCGGGGGTCTGCAGGAACGACAGCACCCACCGCCGAATGCGTCCCGGCGGGCGGCTGACCTGGTCTTCCCCTGTTCTCCCGCCGGCAGGTCTCGATCTCGTCTTCACCTTCGCGTAGAACCAGAGCGGGTGCGGGAGGACGCCGGTTCGGACGATCGTCCCCGGGAAGGTCCGCCGGTCGTCGGGATCGCGTTGCTCGATGTGCCGTTCCCGGACGGTGAGAACGACGGGGTGCCATCCGTACGGCGGGAGATAGCGTGCGATCTGCGCGACGGCCTGTGCCCCGACGAATCTGCAGGGCGGGAAATCACGCGCGATGACGAGCACCCTCTGGGCCGGTGCCCCTTCGGCCGACTCGTCCCGGACGCGTGTCGCCGTCCGCTCGCCCATCGAAACCACCCCCGTCGGAAGTCCCATCCCTAACCGCCCAGGGCGAGAGGAGCCCTTCGCGAGTACGTCGCTTCACTGGGCGTCTCGATCCCGAATTGCCTTCTCGCCAGAGACAGGATGTCCTCTCCGTACTGGTCACACGAATATCGGCTGCACGCGACCTGCCGGGCATTCCGACCCATCTTCCTGCGCAAGTCCTCGTTCTGGATGAGAAGGTCAAACCTCCCGGTCAGCTCCTCCAGCGTGGATACGCAGTATCCCGTCTCCCCGTCGACGATGACATCTGAAGCGGAGCTGAGCACCTGCGGCGGGTCATAGCGCATGCCTATACACGGCAAACCCATGAACATCGCCTCGGCATACACGACGCCGAAAGACTCGATGAGGCTCGGAAGGACGAATATGTCACTCGCGCTGTAGAACGGCGCCGGGTCGGCCTGATGACCGACGAACCGCGTTCTGTCCGCCACGCCCAGGCTGGCCGCCAGCACTGTCAGTCGCTCCCGCTCCTCGCCGTCCCCCACCACGATCAGGTACGCGCTCCTCGAGGCACACCGCGCGAACGCCCTCAACGTCATTTCCGTGTTCTTCCACTTGACCAGTCTCGAGACGGTCAGGAGCACGACGGCCGACTCCGGCACACCATGAGCCTGTCTTACCGGGCCATATGTCCGGTCACGATCGAATTTCTCCGGACTGATCCCATAAGGACAGATGTGGAAGAACCCCTTGGGAAGATCGAAGTACTCCTCCCTGAAGCGCGCGACCAGCTTCGTGGAGGCGAGATGGCACCAGCGCGAGCCCCTGTAGGATTGCTTCTCCAGCCGCTCGGCCAGGAGCGCGTCGAGCCTGGTGAACCACGATGCAGCGCCGTGCGTCTCCTCGAGGAATTCCCGCTTCGTCAGCACGGCGCCCCAATGGGAGACGATCGGAACACGTGGATAGAGGTCTCGAAAGGCCAGCGCCAGCTCGATCGATGGCGTATAGCAGAGATCCATGTGCGAAAAGTCATGTCTTCCCAGGGCCCGCTTGGCTTGCATGACCCCGTAGAGATTGTGCACCCTCCACAAGGCCCGCACGCTCCGGGGAGGCGGATAGCGAAGAACCTCGATGGAAGGATGGACGGAGCCGCTGTCGAGCCCGTGGGTACACAGATGCACCTGGAGAGACCGGTCCTTGGCCCACGTGTTTGCCAGGTCCAATGCGGCATGCGCAGCGCCGGCTTCGGTATGCGCCACCGAGCCCGCGAGCACGAGCACGTTCATCGCCGACCTCCAGTCCTCATGTGCGGGACGCCTGGGCACCGGGAGCCACGATCAGTCGATCCTCACAGGCCAGGAGCGCACCGCGCAGGAGTCGCCGGCGAAGTCCGCGTGAAACGCAGGCGGGCCAGGAATCCGGGAACCGACCGGTAGAGTCTGATGTATGTCTGCAAATCACTCCCACGTGGCACGAGTGCGGTCCAGGACAGGTGGGTTTGCTTCAGGTAGTAGCCGATCAGGAGAGCCGACAGGAGACTGTAGGTCAGGGAAGAAGACAGAGCGGCGCCCGTGATTCCCATTCGGGGCACGAGCAACAGGTTGGCCAGCACGCTGAAGACGGCGGCTGCGCTCGAGGCCCAGAGGTTGTAGCGCGGCTTCTGGAGCGCGAGCAATTCTGCCAACAGCACCTTGGCTCCGCTCAGGGGCACGACCCCGAGAAGCAACCACCGCAGGGGTGCCACGGTGGGCGAGAACCTGGGCGAATAGAGGATCCTGACGAGCATGTCGGCCGAGACGAAGATCGCGACGGACGCCGCTGCCGTCCAGACCATCACATGGCGCGCGAGAACCGCGGTCAGAGCGGGATCTCGCGAGCGTGAATTCGTGAGATGGGGCAGGAGCACACTGCTGACGGCGCCCGGGAGGATCCACATCCGGTCGACAAGGCTCAAGGCGATCACATAGAAGCCGAGATCCACGGGAGGGAGGAAGGCCGCGATGATGAGCGCATCCATCCGGGCGTTGAGGTATCCAGCCATGTTCGATGCATGCGCCGGGACGGCGAGCCGGAGGGTGCGCCTGAAGAGGGGCTTGTCGAACTGCGGGTCTCCCCAGATCTTCACCTGCCTGAGCATGAAGCCCATCACGGCGAGGCCGGCGATGTCGAGCAGGAAGTTGACGCCGACGACGCCCTGGATGCCAAGCCGGAGGACGCCGACACAGGCCACGACGAGGATGAATCCAACCACCTTCGTTCCCATCATGACCGCATTGAGCATGAGGATGCGGTTCATTCCGCGAACGATGGCCTGCCAGTACCGGGTCACCAGGACCGCGGGTATGGTCGAGATCGGCAGCAGGAAGAGCCAGAACGGGGCGCGGTCCGCGGGTGGACGCCAGGACGGGGTGAGGACGAGGAACGACACGCCGGCAAGCGAGATCAACGTGCCGACTGCGCCCGCGACCGCGACCGAATGCCAGAGGAGCGCGCGTCGCCGATCCGGTTCCACCCCGGCATAGACGGCATTGGCCTCTTCGAAGCCGAGGAAGCCGATCATCGTGGCCACCTCCGGCAGGAGGACGACCAGGGCCAGGAGACCGCGATCCTCGGGGCCCAGTGCTCGTGCCACCACGACGGACGATATGAGGGCGAGGACCGACAATACGATTTGAGCCGTAAACGTGCTAATTATGTTGGTCGCCAGCACTTACATGTCCAAACGCGCATCAAGGTCGTCACGCCGTTCGCGCCGCTGCGCACGATGATCATCGCGTTCGTTCGCAAGACTGGTCGCCGGGGGCGCCAGCAGTCACATGCTGTCGTTGGCACGCTGCCACGGGGGAAGCCGTTCCTGCGGCTCCCAGTCACGCTCGATCGCGAAGCGGATCAGGCCCGTCGCAAACCCCAATCCATGGCAAACGTGGAGTACCGGAAAGATGAGGCCTACGCGGGTGACGGTCGAGACCCCGTCCGGGCGGCCCACACGCACCGCCTCCACGACGAGCAGCAGCGCGTACGCGCCGAAGCCCCAGGGAGCGAGCGGTCGGAGAGCTGGAATCCCGATGAGGGCCAGGCCGCCGGCCAGCATGAGGAACGGAACCGCGGAGCGGAGAGACGGCAAGCGCGCATGCTTGAGGAACGTCCGTGCGCGGCCCATGCCGTAGCGAAAGTACTGCCGGCCCAGGGCATCGAACGACCCGCGCGGGAAGTAGTGCACGACGATGTCGCGGCTCAGGTAGACCTTGCCGCCGGCTTGCCGGATCCGTTGGTTCAGCTCGGCATCCTCGTTCGTAAAAGCGCGCCGGTCGTAGAGGCCCACGGTCTCGAAGGCCCGCCGCCGAAAGGCCCCGAGAAAGACGGTATCGACGAAGCCCTCGCCCGCGGGCGAGCGGTATCGGGCACCGCCGACCCCCAACGGGCTCGCGAGCGCCGCGCAAACCGCCTGCTGGAAACCGCTCTTCGCCTTCGCCCGTTGGGCCCCACCCACATTGTCGGCACCGGTCCGAGCCAGCGTCTGCACGCAGCGCCGGACGTAGTCGGCCGCGTATTCGCAGTGCACGTCCATGCGCACGATCAGCTCGCCGCACGCCTCGCGGATGCCCGCGTTCATCCCGCACGCTTGAAGCTGGTCGGGGTTGTCGATCACACGGATGCGCGAATCCTCCCGCGCCATCCGCTCGAGAATCTGCCGTGTCCCGTCGCTGCTTCCCCCGTCGGCCACGAGGATCTCGAGCCGCTCGGGCGGGTAGTCCTGGTGACGGACGCTCTCCAGGCAGGACACGATGAATTCCCTCTCGTTCAAGCAGGGCATGACGATGCTGACGAACGGAAGCGGAGTCATTGCGGTCCGGTATGAACTGGAAGGCGAAGGCGGTGTTCGGCCAGGTGCTCTCGGCGCTGCCCGGAAGGGCCACGCTCTACTATCTGGCCCAACGCTTCGTCACGCGATCCCTGCCGCTGCCCGATCCGGATTTCCGGATCAGGGTCGAGGCTGCGTGCTGGCACTTGGCGAACTACCAGCGGCATGGGAGGCGGCCGCTCGCGGAGGCCACGTTCTTCGAGTTCGGCGCAGGCTGGGACCTCGCGGTCCCGCTGATGCTCGCGTGGGCAGGTGTCCGGCACCAGGTGGTGGTGGACCGTGACCGGCTCGCGCGGGTCGAGCTCCTCAACTCGTCGCTTGGACGGCTCCGTGCCCTGGCCGCGGCCGACACCCGGCTGGCCGGCTGCGCGCCGCTGCCGAATCCCGCCGGGTTGCCCGCCGCGGGACCCCACACGTCCGCCGATCTGGACGCCTGGCTCTCCGGCTTTCGCATCGAATACCACGCTCCGGCCGATGCGCGGGCTACGCATCTGCAGGATGCGGCGTGTGACGCGGTCACCAACACGGCCACGCTGGAGCACATACCCGAGCCCGTCATCGCGGAGATCCTGCGGGAGATGTTCCGGATCCTCCGACCGGGCGGCGTTCTGAGCTGCGAGATCGACCCGTCGGACCATTTCAGCCATTCCGATCCGTCGATCTCGCCGTGGAACTTCCTCCGGTACAGCGAAGGCGCGTGGCGTTGGTTGAACTCGGACATGCTGTATCAGAACCGGCTACGGGCGTCTGCCTATGTCGCTCTCGTCCAGGCGGCGGGCTTCGAGATCATCCACGTGGAGACCGGCTTTCCCGCCGGCATGGACATAGAACGGATCGCGACCCCGCCCGTGCATCCGACCGCGGTGCGGTGCACGGACCGGCGGGATCTGCTGGCATCCTCGATGCGGCTCGTGGGCCGCAAGCCAGGAGGGTGAACCGGCGGCGCAGGCAGCAACGGCGAAACGATCATGCTGCGCGCAGTGGCGGCCGCGGCCGAACGTGCGGAGTCGAGCATCGCGCCCGAGAGCTCGGTGAAGTCGGCGCCCAGGTCCTTTCCATCCGTGCCGGCGCGCCGGTAGGGGCTGTTGGGCGACAGCCGGTAATCTCCCCTTGCCAGATCCATGAAGCCGACCTGGGCCAGGGAGGCCGGGAAGAAGTTGTCTTCAGGGTAGAGGGCGGCCTGGCCTCCCGCGATCACGTTGCGGCGCACCACGGCGTCGGGGAAGTACGCGGAGAGCGTGCGACTACCGACCCCGGTGCCCGTGCCAATGATGCCGTAGTCGTTGTGGGGCGTGATGTTGTTCCGATAGACGAATCCGGCGAGCGGCCCTTGGTCGGCCATGATGATGTTGCCGGTGTGAAAGGCCGTATTGTGGTCGATCACCACGTCGGCGGCCTGCGCCAGCACCTGGAAGAGCCGTCCATCACTGCCCCACCGGGCGCCGCCGACGTCGTCGAAGACATTGTTGCGAATGGTGATGCGCCG
>DASYUH010000004.1:95000-110912 GCA_036001465.1 Candidatus Polarisedimenticolia bacterium | reverse complement strand
AACGCGCCGTGGACCGACCAGTACTCCCTGGCCCGTCCGGCCGCTTCCGGCGAAATTCACGACCTGCGCAACCCGCAGGAAGGGTTCCACCTCAACTCCGATCCGAACCAGGACCGGAACTTCGCCGACTCGACCCTGTACCTGGGGAACTGGCAGGTGACGGTGAAGCGCGGAGCGGGCGGTTCGACCCCCGGCTCGATCACCAGCGGCGGCCCGAACGAGGACCTCAACGGCAATCGCCGTCTGGACGCCGGTGAGGACACGAACGCCAACGGCCTCCTGGACCTGGGCGGACAGACCTACGCCCTCCTCGTGGCAGGGCCGGTGGTTCTCGCCGAGGCGGCGCCGACGAAGGGCCCGACGGCCTTCCCCGTCAGCAGCATCTCCCTCGACAAGATCCGCTACTACTGCTCCGACTCGGCCGTGGCCTCGATTTACGACTCCACCGCCGGCGCCGGTGCCGCACGCTCCACCATCTTCACGACCTTCTCGGTCAGGAACGCCGCCGGGGCCACGCTGGACTCGGAGACGAGCATCCTCTTCAGCGCGGGAGCCTCCACGGGCGTCACGAACTCCGCCGGCGTTCCGGTCCGTCTCGGAGCCGCTCCCGTCCCGAACAACGGCATCCTGGAAGCGGACACCGGCATGTTCGTGTACGCCACGTACGCCCCCCCCGGGCAGGCGCCCGTGTCCGCAGGCGGCCAGGTGAACTGCTCGCCGAACTTCATCCCGGGCTTCTTCGCCATCCTCGGGAACAACGCGATCGGCGATCAGAACCAGATCAGCAACGGCTGCGACAACGACGAATTCCTGGACGCCGGTGAGACCGTGACGTACGGCATCGCCCTCAGCAACCGCGGTCGCAACCTGCTCGGCGGTGAAGACTTCGCGGACGTGACCGCCACGCTGACCCCCTCGGGGCCGGGCGCGGCCGCCATCCGCGTTCTCGATTCGCCCAAGAACATCGGGCGCATCCCGCCCGGCGCCACGAACGGCGTCTTCTTCCACGTCTTCGTCGACCCGGCGTTGATTCCTCCTGTAGCGAGCCGCCAGGTCACGATGACCCTCTTACTCGATTCGCTCACCGCCGGCCAGAAGCTGAACCGTCAGTCGTACGTCTTCCAGAACGTCATCAACGCCGACCGGGAGACGCTGAGCTACTCGACCGACTTTCCGGCGGGCGGGCGCGAAGTGCGCGACCTGAACCGCAACCTGCTGATCGACCGGCCTGATGTCGTCGATCCGTTCAAGCTGTTCGTGCTTCCGGACGAGGACAAGACCTTCTCGACCATGTTCATTCCCGGAACGACCATCGGGGGGACGCCGACCGTCACCAACATCCTGGGTGAGGACCTGAACAACAACGGCGCTCTGGACCCGGCCGAGCCGGACATCATCCCGAACGGCACGCTGGACCGAGGCATCCTGTTCGCGGGCTCCGGTCCGTCGAGCGCCGACAAGATTCCCTGGAGGTTCGACAGCACCAGCGGCGGCTGGGTGCCCATCCGCCATCCGGGGAGTACCGCATTCAACATCTCCTCCAATCCCATGTGGGAGTACAAGACCTCCGGGCTCTGCGGCTTCCAGACGAGCCTGGGTACCTCCTATGGCATGTGGCACACGGGGGACGGCGACGCCTCCACCCCGGGTCCGAGCGCGACGGCGTGCGACAACTACGCGATCCCGAACAACGCCGCGACCGAGGCCCGCGCCGAGTTGACGTTCGACATCCTGGATTCGCCGATCATCGCCAAGGTTCACCAGCAGAACGACTCGCGCGGGTTCGCCTATGGCGTCGAGTTCCAGCGTTTCGGGGTCAACCTGAACGACCAGGTGATCAACGCGGCCTACTCCGGCGGCGGGATCAACATCGACAACAACGCCGATGATGATACGGTCAACTGCTTCTTCTGCCAGGTGCTCGACACGTACTACACGCGCCGTGCGGGCGGCTGGGCGTACAACGTGATCTCCATCTCGGGCGGCGACCAGTACTTCGCCAACGGCGAGGGGATCGACCAGTTCAGCACGGACCCGGCCCAGAGGACGTTCGGACCCCTCGTCGACCCGAACGGCGGCACGCCGATCGATGGCGGTGGCGAGACCGGCTTCAGCGGGTTCACGCAGAACACCAATCCGGACAGCTCGTCGCCGATTCCGGCGGCGCCTCCCGACCTCCTGAAGTTCCCGCTGCCCGGCGCGCCGGTCCCCGGCGTCTGCACGGGCGGCCCGACACCGGGCGGTCCGTGCCAGTCGAGCGCTGACTGCGGCACCGGCGGCACCTGCACGCTGGAGTCGGTCACCGTCGCCGGTCCGGTCCGCAACTTCGACTGGACCCTGGTCGGATACGAGGGTGGGTTCGCCTCCGAGAACCTCGCCGGAACGGCCGCTCCCGAGAACTCCTTCTTCTGGACCGGCCCCGGGAAGACCGGCGGCAACCGCTGGGAAATCGGCATCGGCTTCTATTCGACGGAAAGCACCGGCCTCATCGCCGATTATGGATTCGGCGTGGACGACGTCGTCTTCGAGTGGGACGAGTTCCACCCCGTCGACGAGAGCGCCTTCGTGCCGGCGCACACGCCTGCATGCAGTCGCTTCGGCACCCCGGGTAACCCGGCCGGCGGCCAGTGCGGCACCCTCACCGTCGATCGCACCGACGTGTACGAATGCGACGAAGCGGTGACGGTGGAAGTCTTCGACGCGAAAGTGGCGGGCGCTCCGAGCGTCCAGGTCATGATCGTGACCGACAGCGACTCGGTCCAGTTCGCGACCATCCGCTTCTCGGTTCTGACCCCGAACGCCAAGCGATACACCCTGCTGGCGGTTCCTGGCCAGCCCGGCCTGTTCCGGGCCTCCATCCCCTTCTCGACGGTGAGCAACAACTCGACCAACGTGTTCACCAATCCGGGCACGGATGGCCAGTTCATCGCCTACTATCTCGACACGGGGTGCGACGGCGACCGCGACGGCCAGGTGAATGAGTCCCAGTTCGACAACCTGGACGGTGACGGCGTGAACGCCTCGGTCGACAACTGCCCGTTCACCTACAACCCGCCCGTCGCCGGAGTCCAGCCCGATGCCGACGGCGATGGCGTGGGCGACCTGTGCGACAACTGCGTGAACAACGCCAACCCCACCCAGGCGGACGTGGGCAGCAACGACGGCGTCGGCGATGCCTGCGATTTCGACGACGAGGACGGTGATGGCGTGGCGAATCCGGCCGACAACTGTCCGGATCTCTTTAACGCCCTCCAGGAAGGGCGCTGCATCTACAGCCCTGCCGCGCCGATCACGCCCTGCCTCATCCTCGATGCCAGCGACCCGGATGCCGATTGCACCGCCGCCCCCGGAGGACACTGCGACCTGAGCCGCGGGTTCGCCTGTGCCAGCCCGACCGCCGACCTCGACGCCGACGGCCAGGTGGACGCGAACGACAACTGCGTGCTGGGGGCCAACGCCAACCAGAAGAACACGGACAACGACAAACTGGGCGACGCGTGCGACGGTGACTGTCTCGGGATTAGCGTGGTTCACATCTGCAGCAACGCCCCGGGGACAACTTGCACGGCCACCTGCACGGGTGGGACGACGCCGGGTGCTGCGTGCCATGTGAACACCGACTGCGGCGGCGGGGGCGTCTGCACGAGCAACTGCACCGGCGGCGGAATCTGCCAGGATGCCACGCGGCACAGCCCTGCGACGGCCTGCGCGACCGTGGATGACGACGCCGACATCGACAATGTCGACGATGCGAGCGACAACTGCGCCGACATCTACAACGCGGTGATCATCCCGGGCACGAAGCGGCAGCTCGACACCGACCGCGACGGAATCGGTGACGCCTGCGACCCGGCCGGATCGCTGGACGACGATTTCAACGGCGTCCCGGACGACCTGGTCACGTTCCAGGGGTCGGTCTCCTGCCGCGTCCTGCCTCTGGCGCGGTACTCCGTGCTGGCCGCCAATTACCTGGACCTCGACGGCGACCACGACATCTTCCCGGACACCGGGGAGACCGGCCGCGTGTCGGTGCAGATCCAGAATACCGGACCGGCCCTGACCAACGCCAAGTTCACTCTGCTGTCCTTCGACTCGGATGTCGCCTGCATCACGCAGCCGACCCTGTCGGTGGCGAATTTCGCAGCGGGGGCGGTCATCACCCTGGGCTCCACGAGCCCGGCGGCTCCGCTCAACTCGGTCTACCAGTTCCGGGCCAGCGACACCCTCGCGACGCTGCCTCTGAATCCGGCGTCGCAGGTCGAGCTCTGCCTGTCCGTCGTCGCCGACCAGACGCTCGGTACCGCGGCACCGGTCTGCTTCAACCTGCTGGCCGACCTTGACTTCCCTGCGCTCACGCAGGTCTTCGTCAATGGCCCGGACAATCTCCCCGGAACGTCCGATGACGGCACGATCCTCGAGACCTTCGACCTCGACCGTGACGGCGACGGCGACATCGACGTCAACGATTCCTTCCGGTCGCTCGACCAAGGAACGGGGCAGACGTATCACGGGTTCTACATCCGCGGCGCCGCCGCTGCCCTCAGCGCAGACACTCTCGCAGTGACGCCGTGCGGCGGATACACCGAGCCCGCCGCCGGGAACCCGGGGTGCGTCCTCGATCCGGACTTCCCGATGGACTGGCATTATCACTGCCCCCCGACCGCCACGAACTGCCCGAATACGGAAAGCGGCGGCGGAGTCGCCGGGACCAGCGGTTGCGCGGGCGGCTGCACGTACAGGACGCCGGCGGACGGCCAGCGGGCGCTCACGGCTCCCAACTCGATGCACTGGGGAGCGCACTTCGATAACGTCCAGTTCTCGCAGGGGGACACGACCCACTTCCGCCAGATGTCGGCGTTCGTCTCAGCCCCGATCAACCTGGCGCTCTTCCCGCGCCCGGGTGACCTCGAGTTGTCGATGTTCCACATCGCCGACTTGATCGCGGCCAACCACGGCGTCTCGGGCCCCCTGGGCACGCTGTGCGCGGACTGCGCCAACGTCCAGGTGCAGGTCGATCTGGATGCGGACCCGGCGAGCGACGTCTGGGGCAACTGGGACAACCTCGTCCCGTTCCAGGGCGTCTACGACTACACCCAGGGCGCCTACAGCCAGTTCGCGCCGATCGGGCGCTATTGCCGCTTCACCCCGAACGACACCGGCTCGGCGGCACCCGCTCCGCGCGGCGTCCACGAAACGATGTGCTTCCCCCAGGGCGCCTGGGCGTTCTGCGGCACCACGAACGGCACGACCCCCGCGTCGACCGGCAAGAATCCGGGCGGCTGCGCAACCTCCGGCGTCGTGGATCCGTCCGGTGCGGGCGTCTGGGTCCAGACCAAGTTCAACCTGGCTGGGTTCCTCGGCCAGCGGATCCGGGTCCGCTGGATCGGAACCGCCTGGATGTTCGACGCCACCTCCGAGTCGTACTACGAATTGGGTGGCAACTGGTCGACCACGGATGCCGATGACGGCTGGTGGCTGGACAACATCCAGGTCACCGGGGCCATCACCGGCCAGCGGTCGCTTCTGCCGGATACCGGGCCGATTCCGCCCGGCTCCTGCCCGGCATCTGTTAACAACTGCAACGAGAGCGCAGGCACCGACAAGGGAACCACGCCGGTCATCAAGGTCACGGATCTCGATGGCAACCTGATCCGGCGGGACGGGGTCGGGATCGCCTACGCCCCCGCGGGCACACCGATCCGGATCAGCGCGGCCGATTCGACGATAGACGGCGGCTGCTTCAATGGTGCTGCGCAGTACCAGTTCACGAAGAACGGCCAGCTGGTTCAGGATTTCAGCGCCAAGACCTTCTACCAGGACACCATGGCCCCCGGCGCCTCGTATAAGGTCCAGGTTCGCTGCTCGAGCGATTTCAGCTGCACCAGCATCAACGGTGCGACGACCACGTCGATTCCCTACGTCGACGACCTCGACTTGAACGTTTCGCACGGGAGGTCTTGCACGGGCAACCCGTGTAAGGCATGCATCGCCGATGCCGACTGTTCCCCCTCCTTCGGGACTTGCGCCCTCGCCGCGCCCATCACCACTTTCTGTTGGGCGTCCACGGACCAGGCTGCCCCGCTTGCCGGCTACGATCTCTTCCGCGGCACGGTGACGGACGACGGCTCGGCGGGGACTGCGAACCTGCCGGATACGATCCTGGCCTCACTGGCTCCCATCACGACGCTGTCGTTCCCGCAGCCCTCGGGTTGCAATCTGCCCCAGGTGCTGCCGGCCGGCAGCACGGTGAGAGCTACGCTCAATATCGTGACTCCGGCCAATACGGTCCAATACTTCCTGGTCGGCCACAGAAACACGACCGCCGGCGCCAGGACCGTGCTCGGCTTGAGGTCGAACGGCACGCCGCGTATCTCCCCGATCAGCTGCCCATAGCGGGTTGACCGGCCGCAGTTTCAGGGGGGGCCCTCGGGCCCCCCCTTTTTTTTGTGAGCAGGCTCGACGAGCGCGCCGACGATGGGAACGGATCAGTCCGTCAGAGCGGGGCCGAGGCCTTCCCAGCCTTCCCTCCAGCCCAGGCAAACGGCGGGCAGACGCCTGCCTGCACGGTTGGAGTGGATTGTCCCGTTCTTAGAGAAGGCGCCTCTGGATCGTCCCAGGGCGCAGGCCGAGGTGCTCGATCGCCGGCGGGGTGATGCGGCGCCCGCGGGACGTCCGATCCAGGAAGCCGATCTGCATGAGGTACGGCTCGTAGAGCTCTTCGATGGTGTCCCGCTCCTCCCCGAGCGCCGCCGCGATCGTGTTGATGCCGACCGGCCCGTCGTCGAACTTCTCGTGGATGGTCAGGAGGATCTTGCGATCGAGCGGGTCGAGGCCGTAGCGATCCACCTCCAGGCGTTCCAGGTGACGCTCGGCGACGGCGCCGGTGACCCGCCCGTCCTCCTCGACCTGGGCGAAATCCCGCACCCTCTTGAGCAGGCGGTTGGCGATGCGCGGCGTGCCGCGCGAGCGGCGGGCGATCTCCGCGGCCCCCTCACGGTCCACGGGAATCGCCAGGATGCCGGAGGAGCGTTCGACGATTTTCACGAGGTCGTCTGCGGGATAGAAGTCCAGGTGGTGCACGATTCCGAACCGATCGCGGAGAGGCCCTGTGAGCAGGCCAACGCGGGTCGTGGCGCCCACCAGGGTGAAGCGGGGCAGGTCGATCTTGACGGTCCGGGCCATCGGCCCGGCCCCGATGATGATGTCGATGCGGAAGTCCTCCATCGCCTGGTAGAGGATCTCTTCGAGCGACGGCTGCAGACGGTGAATCTCGTCGATGAACAGGATTCCGCCCGCCTCCATGTTGGTGACGATGGCGGCGAGGTCCCCGGCGCGCTCGATGGCGGGCCCCGAGGTGCTCCTCAGGACGGCCCCCATTTCATGGGACAGGATGTGCGCGACCGTGGTCTTCCCGAGCCCGGGAGGCCCGTACAGGAGCACGTGGTCGAGCGGCTCCTTGCGACCCAGAGCGGCCCTGATGAAGACCCGCAAGTTGGCCTTCATCTTCTCCTGGCCCACATACTCATCGAGCGATCGGGGGCGCAGGGTGAGATCGGCGCCCCGGTCGTCGACCTGGGGCGTCGGATCGAGCAGTCTGTCATCCCCATCGCGGCCCGTGGGGGGCGCCGGAATGACGGTCGGGCGCCTTCCCCTGGGGCGCGGACGCTCCGGTTCCTTGTGCAACGTCAGCCCTCCCGGGAGGTCGAGCCGGCGACGCCTTCCGGACGGAGCGCGCCGGTGGAGCCGATCAGCGCGAGAGGATCTTGAGGGTCTCGCGCAGCAGGGCGTGAAACGGTGGAGGCGTCGCCCGCGGACTCTCGAGGACGCGGCCCGCCGCATCGGCGGCGACCCGGACATTGTAGCCGAGGTTCACGAGCGCCGAGACCAGATCCTGGCGTACGTCGGAATCGGAGGTTCCGTTCCCGCCGGCGCGCCCGCCGCCGTCCGCCCGGGCCGCCAGGGAATCGATTCGGTCGGCCAGGTCGACGACCATCCTCTCGGCCGTCTTCCGTCCGACTCCCGGCACCGACGACAATCGGGTCACGTCGCGCCCCCGCACGGCCTCGATGAGGTCCTGCGCTCCGAGGCCGGAGAGGACGGCGAGGGCCGTCCGCGGCCCGATGCCGCTCACGGCCAGGAGACGCGTGAACACGTCCTTCTCGAAGCGGGTGTGAAAGCCGAAGAGCGCCAGGGCGTCCTCGCGGACGTGCGTGTGGACATGCAGCTCCACCCGGCTCCCGGGCTCTCCCATCTCGCCGTAGGTCGACAGCGGAATGGAGACCTGGTACCCGACACCCCCCACGTCCACGACCGCCGTTCCCGGTTGCTTGTCCACGAGGGTCCCGCACAGACGCGCGATCATCCGGACCCTCCCTCACCTGTAAGGCAGGCTGTCGAGCGGACGCCCCTGTTCGATCTCCGCCTGCAGCCGCCGGGCGTCCGCCTGCCGTGGGTCGATCTTGAGGGATTCACGCAGGACCTCCAGCGCCTCTTCGCTCCGGCCGTTGATGTGCAGGGAGTAGGCCAGGCCATTGTAGAGGAGCGCCACGCGCATCCCCAGCCCTTCGGCCTCTCTCACCAGCCTTCTTGCTTCCTCGACATCATGCCGCATCCCGTGAGCCACGATCAGGTTGGTCCGTGACTCCACGTTGCGCGGCTCCTTCTCGAGGGCTCTCCCGAGGACCGCCACCGCGTCGTCCAGGCGTCCCTCCTGCAGGTCCAGCGATCCCAGATTCGCCATCGCCCCGACGAGGTCGGGCGCCAGTTCGAGCGTCTTCTCGAACTCGAGCCGGGCCCCCCGCAGGTCTCCCTTCCTCCTGAGAACGAGACCCATCCAGTTGCAATGCATCGCCGAGCGGGGGTTTCGGAGCAATGCCGCCTGGAGGAGCGGCTGCAGCTCGGCGCTGCGGCCCTGCCCGTCCAGGAGGGCGAACAGTTCCTGCATCGCCGCGACGGAAGCCGCATCGATGACGAGGGCACGCCTGAGCGCGGCTTCAGCGTCCCGCGGGCGTTCGAGGGCGGAGTATAACACCGCGAGAGCGACCCGCAGTCCAAGCTCGCGCGGCCCGCCCGTGCCGTGGCCCGGCTCGAGATCCCTCAGATAGGCGAGGCCATCGGCAGGACGGCCCATGCGGACGAAGAGCTCGGCGACTTTCAGGAGGGCGGGAAGGTCGTCGTCCTTCTCCAGCCGGACGGCGGCTTGGATATACGCCAGGGCCTGATCGAGGTTCCCCCGGGCCTCCTCCAGGAGGGACATGCCGGAAAGGGCCTGGATGGACTTGGGATCGAGCCGGAGCGCCTTCTGAAATTCCGCCTCGGCCTGATCGAGATGTCTCTTTGCGAGGTAGACCGACCCAAGGTTGGTGTGGTACAGGAGCGTGGGGACCCCGGCCTGGGAACCGCCGCTTGTGGGCGCCGGCGGGCCCCCCCCTTTCGGGGGGGCGCCGCCGCCCGGGCCCGGAGCGCCACCGCCTCCTCCGACGTAACCCAGACCCCTCAGCTGCTCGACCATCTCCTCTTCTGCGGCGTCCCCTCCCGTTGCCGCGCCTTCCCCGTCGACCGCCCCTCCCCCGGCGGCCGAGGCGGAGGCGACCCGTCCAGGGCTGACGGGCGCCTGGAGCACCTCATAGGACGGGACCTTGACCACGGGGTGGGCCGAGACAAAATCGTCCGCCATGGCCGCTTCTATGACCTTTCCGGGCATGTCCTCGGGCACAGGCAGACCGAGAAGGTACAGCAGGCTGGGAGCAATGTCGTACAGCGTGACGGTCGGGATGTCTCCCGGCTTGATCAAGGGGCCGTGCGCGATGAACACCCCCGCCAGGTCGTGCCACAGCCCCGGCCGCCCCTCGATGAACGGCTTGACGTCCCGCGGGCGCCTGCTTCCCGAGGAAAAGCCATGATCGGACATGACGATCACCGTGCGATTCCCGGCCTTCCTCAGGATTTCACCCAGGATGGCGTCCTGGTAGCGGTAGAACTCCGGCACGGCGTCCTTGAATCGCCGGTAGTCTCCTTCCGTGCAGAGCGCCGTCCGCGGAGGGGCGCAGTGGGCGAACCGGTGATTGACTTCGTCGACCCCCTGAAAATAGACGGCGACGAGGCGTGCCTTCCCGTCGTCGCCCCCGTCACGCTCCAGAAGATCGAGGGCGATCCGGCGGTAGGTCTCCGTGGACGCCAGGACCCGGGTCAGGACGTTGATCGATTCGTCGATCTCGGAGACGCCCGCGCGGCGGGCCGCGGAGGCACGCGCCTGCCTGAATTCTCCGGGCGTGACGTGAGCGAACCGGGCGACCTGGTCATAGGTCACCGCGGCGGTCGTGACCCGCATCGCCTCGATGGCGGAGGCATAGTCCGGAGGGAACACGGCGCTCTGCTTCTGCCTCGGGGCCGACAGATCGAATGTGGAGTAGGCGACCCGGTCGGAGACCAGGTGACCCCTGATGGTCTCCGCGGGCCAGGTCGCCCACCAGGCGATGATGTCGGAGCTGAGCCCCGCCTCGGTCAGGATGTTCCAGATCGCCTTGGTCTTCCTGAACGTGGAGTCGATGGGCACCTGGCGCCCCGTGCGCGGGTCCACGACCAGGAAATCGTTGATCCCGTGGCGGTCGGGGGCCTTCCCCGTGGCGACGGTCGTCCAGAGAAGCGGCGAGAGCGTCGGGACGCTCGACCGCAGCCGCGCCCTCGCGCCTTCCCGCTTGAGCCGGGCCAGGTTGGGCAGGCTCCCCTCGGCGATCATCGGGTCGATCAGGTCCCAGTCGGCGCCATCGATGCCGAACAGGAGGATGCGGGCTCCCGTCTCCACGCGCCGACCGAAGATGGCCTGGCGCTCGAAGGAGGCGAGCACTTCCGGAGGCGCCACCGGGTTTCCCAGGGAGAAGTCGATCCGCGGCCCGAGCCGGTCCTCGAGGACCTCGCGCACCGCGGCTTCCAGGGAATCGTTCGCGGCGCCGGACGCCAGATCGTAGGTCCCCGTCGCGGCCGCCCCCTTGCGCAGCGGCTCCTCGACGAGGGCGCGCAGGGCGGCCGGCGCGCCGCCGGCGCCCCCGTCGCGATGGAGAGACAGAAGGGCCTGAGGATCCGGCCTGGCCCGCACGCTGTACGGGAGGTCTATCGAGCTCCCCTCCTTCGAGGCGGCTCCGAGCGTCGCCTGGACGGAGACCGCTCCACCCGGATAACGTCGCGCGCTCTGAAGGAGCGGCATGCGAAGAGACCAGCCGTGGGCGCGCAGGTCGGGCGTGCCGCCGCCGCGCCAGGAGACGATCGTCACGTCCCCCTCGCGGACGTGCAGGATGGAACCGGCTGCCGCTGCCGCGACGCCCGCGACGACGATCGCGAGACCGCCCGCGCGCTTCAGGGTCATGGTCCGGCCGATCCGGCTGGCGGCGGCGCGGGCTCAGGCTCGCGCGGCAGCCTCCCGGATTCCTTGAAAGGGGATCGAGTGGGCATGGCAGATGGCGACCGCAAGCGCGTCGGAGGAATCCAGGGGAAGCAGCGCGTCCCGCAGCCCCAGCAGGAGCCGGACCATCCGCCGGACCTGCTCCTTCTCCGCCGCGCCGCTCCCGGTCACCGCCTTCTTGACGAGGCGCGGAGAGTACTCGTACACCGGGATCCGCGCCCGGAGGAGCGGCAGGAGCGCGGCGCCGCGGACGTGGCCGAGCTGCAGGGCCACGCGGCTGTTGCGCGCGTGGAAGATGTCCTCGACGGCCGCTCCGTTCGGAGCGACCGTTCGGACCAGCGTTTCGACAGCCGAGGCGATGTGGGGCAGGCGGTCCAGGAAGGGAAGACCTCGCGGAGGGACGATCGTGCCGTGCGCCAGGGCCCGCAATCGTCCGCCGCGGATTTCGACGACCCCGTAGCCGGTGGAGCCGGACCCGGGATCGATGCCCAGGATGAGCATCGGTTAGGACGCCGCCCGCTGCTCGGTGATCTCGGCCTCGTCGATGTCGAAATTGGCCCAGACGTTCTGGATGTCCTCGTGCTCTTCGAGGGCCTCCATCATCGAAAGCAGCTGCTGCGCCTTCTTGCCTGCGAGGCGCACGGTGTTCTTCGGGACCATCGAGACCTCCGCCGAGGCCACCGGAATGCCGCGTCCCGCAAGCACTTCCTTGACCGCATGGACGCGCTCCGGCGGCGTCAGGATCTCCCAGTTGTCGCCGTCGTCCCGGACGTCGTCCCCCCCCGCCTCCAGGACCACCTCGAGGAGAGTCTCCTCGGAGGCCTGGTTCTTGGACAGGACGATGTATCCCTTCTTCTCGAACATCCACCCGACACAGTTGCTCTCGCCGAGGTTGCCGCCGAACTTGGTGAACAGGTGGCGGATCTCCGGCAGGGTCCGGTTGCGATTGTCCGTGAGGGCCTGGACGTAGACCGCCACGCCCCCGGGGCCGTACCCTTCATAGGAAACCTCCTCGTAGGAGACCCCGGGCAGCTCTCCCGTGCCCTTCTTGATCGCCTTCTCGATGTTGTCCTTCGGCATGTTGGCTGCCCGTGCCGCTTCGAGGACGGTGCGCAGGCGCGGGTTGCCTTCGGGATCGCCGCCGCCGGTGCGCGCCGCCACGGTGATCTCCTTGATCACCTTGGTAAACACGCGCCCCCTCTTGGCGTCGGTCGCCGCCTTCTTGTGCTTGATGGTGTGCCACTTCGAGTGCCCGGACATGAGGTCCCTCTGATGGTCGACCCGGCGCTCCAGCATTCTATCGCGAGGCCGGCCGAAAAGTGAAGAAGCCCGCGGGGAATCCCACGGGCTTCTCTAGTTTATCCCGGCGATGTCCTACTCTTCCACGCCGTTGCCAGCGCAGTACCATCGGCGCTGGAGGGCTTAACTTCCGTGTTCGGAATGGGAACGGGTGTGACCCCTCCGCTATGGTCGCCGGGAAACTCGATGAATCCGGGGAGGACTATAGCACAACACGTCTAGAAAGTGAACTTGAAACCGACCCCCAGGGAAAAACCACCCATGCGGATCTTCCCGCCCTGGATGATGTA
This sequence comes from Candidatus Polarisedimenticolia bacterium, assembly GCA_036001465.1. NCBI lineage: Bacteria > Pseudomonadati > Acidobacteriota > Candidatus Polarisedimenticolia > Candidatus Polarisedimenticolia bacterium. The sequence continues at coordinate 97,925 of DASYUH010000004.1, read as the reverse complement.
CGTATCGGCGGCATTGTCGTTCACCGTCGTCTGGACATTGTTCCGGTCATAAATCAGGTTGCCATGAGTGTCGCGGGCGGGTATGCAGTCTCCGTTCGCGTCAGTCCCGTTGCATCGTAGCCGGGCCTGCAGGAACGGCGGGCAGCCGGACTCGGTGAGGGTCTCGAACGGCCCGAGCGTCTGCGGACTCTGCGAACACCCCTCGGGCCAGACAAAATTGAAGCGGTCGTAGGTCAGCGGATCGCTGGGATGGTCGTCCTCGATGCAGCGCGGGTTCCCCACGCCCTGGGGCGTCGAGCAGATGTCGATGCCGTAGACCAGGAACCGGTCCAGGTATCCGTTGCCATTGGTGTCCTCGGTGTCGAACCCGTCGTCCCCGTCGTCCGAGGTCCCCAGGATCCCGTCGGCGTTCTCGGGGATGCCGTTGGGCCCCACGTTGGCGAGCTGGTTGTGGCGGCAGAGCGGGCAATCGATCCTCAGCGCCTCGTCGATGTCGCGCGATCCGGGCAGCAGGCGGTACAGGAAACCCTCGTCCTCGCAGTAGTTGAACTCTCCACCCGGTCCGTCGCACCTCGTGTCCAGGTTTCCATTCATGTTCTTGTCTTCGGTTTCGAGGTAGCCGGAGTTCCTGCACATCGACGTCCCGTCCGGATATTCGGGGCAGATGTCATCCTGAAAGTGCTGATTGGCCGGAACCCCGTAGTCCTCCCACAGGTACGGACCGCTCGCCGGATCCCCGGGGTCCAGATGGTGATCCGGGTCAATGGCCGCGTCCGGGTAGGACGGGTCGTCGTTCTTGTACAGTCGCCTCATCAGGAGCAGGCGGCCGCTGTCCGTCACGCCGAACAGCACCTGATGGGCGCCGTCCGTCCTGATGTCGAGCGCGCCGCTCGTCCAGACGTAGCGGGCGTCCACGTAAACCGAGAAGTGGTCGGTGGCGTAGTAGTCGACACCGCCCACGGCATGCCACTCGTACGCGTTCCGGACCTGGGCCTGCATGGGACCGGGCGTGAAGTCGTTGCACCCCACGCCTTGATTGGTCACCGGGTCGTAAGGGAATCCCTCACGATTGCAACGGCTGACGGTGAACTCCCCTTCGGCGGCCGTCGCGACACGCAGGTTCGAGACGAGATCCGCCGCTTTGTTGAACTGGCTGCTGGTCGTCAGCTTGGTCATGATGTAGCCGAAGCCGGCACCGATGTACGGATCGAGCGGGCTCTCCGGTCGGAAGCGGATCAAGCCGCTCAGGTGAATCGGAATCTCCCGCAGCTGCCCCACCGGAAGAAAATTGTTGTGCAGGTGATTGTTCGCGAGCTGGGGCGTATAGTCATAACACCTGCCGTCGAGGGTCGGTCCGCACTGGACTTCTACGGAGGCGTTTCCGCCGTTGCCAAGCAACCCCTGGTGCGAGTCCTTGTTGAAGAACTCGATATTGCCCACCGGAGCCTCGAGGTACGAAACCGCCGCCTCGAGGGCGAGCCAGCGCGTCAGGCCATAGCTGGCGCTGAAGTCCAGCTTGAAATCGTCGCGAATGCTCGGCTGGTTCAGGATGTTCGCATCCGGCCTCTCATCGACGTAGGCGACCGATGCGAGCGAGCCGTCCGCGCCCCTGGTCGTTGTCGCATAAGCGATATCGGCGTTGCTGCGAATGTAGTCGACGGTCGCCATGTACGACAGGCCGAAGCCGAACTGCCATTTGCCCTTGGTGTCTTCGGCAAGTGCCTGGGAGAGGGGTACCAGAGAGCCGATCGCAATGAGTGCCAGCAGACCGCTCGAAACCTTCTTCAATGGCCTCATAAACCCTCGGTTGTCTTCATTTAACTCTCGGATGAGCCATGCACAGGATACGACGAAGCGCGATGTCGATCAACCGGTTTCTGCGCGGTTCGCTGTACGTATACAGCAGTGGGGGAACGCCGCTGCATCGGAATTGTAATCGACGACTGTCCAGGGGAGCTGGCTCCTGCCGGCCGCTTCCGGGGTACGGTAGGCCGGCCGGGAAGGGAACCCGGTCCTGACAAACGATCCGGTAAACTCGCAAAGGCGGGGCGAGATATGGTCAAGCCTCACGGCCGATTAGTACCGGTCAGCTGAGTGGGTTGACCCCACTTACACCTCCGGCCTATCAACCTGGTCATCTCCCAGGGGCCTTTAGTCCGCCCGAAGGCGGAAGGGATACCTCATCTTGGGGAGGGCTTCGCGCTTATATGCTTTCAGCGCTTCTCCTTTCCGGACATAGCTACCCAGCGCTGCTCCTGGCGGAACAACTGGTACACTAGAGGTCCGTCCATCCCGGTCCTCTCGTACTAGGGACAGATCCCCGCAAGTATCCTGCGCCCACACCAGATAGGGACCGAACTGTCTCACGACGTTCTAAACCCAGCTCACGTACCGCTTTAATGGGCGAACAGCCCAACCCTTGGGACCTGCTTCAGCCCCAGGATGCGATGAGCCGACATCGAGGTGCCAAACCTGGTCGTCGATGTGAACTCTTGGACCAGATAAGCCTGTTATCCCCGGCGTACCTTTTATCCGTTGAGCGACGGCCCTTCCATACGGGACCGCCGGATCACTAGGGCCTACTTTCGTACCTGCTCGACTTGTGGGTCTCGCAGTCAAGCTCCCTTGATGCCCTTACACTCTACGGCTGATTTCCAAACAGCCTGAGGGAACCTTCGCGCGCCTCCGTTACACTTTAGGAGGCGACCGCCCCAGTCAAACTACCCACCTAACAATGTCCCCCGACCGGCTGACGATCGTGGGTTAGAACTTCGGCGCGATAAGGGTGGTATTTCACTGGTGGCTCCACACAGCCCGAAGGCCATGCTTCAAAGCCTCCCACCTATGCTACGCATACCAGGCCAAAATTCAGTGCTAGGCTATAGTAAAGGTGCACGGGGTCTTTCCGTCTAGGTGCGGGAAACC